>NZ_NFKD01000034.1:0-46720 GCF_002160215.1 Bacteroides sp. An19
AAAGGTATTTAATGATATTTAGTAATATAGTTGATTTGTAATAACTTGATTATTATCAACATATTGCAGCTTTGTGAGATTTCTTGATTGTGTAAGTTAAAGTCCCGTACGCACCGCAAAAAAATAAAAAATATTCGCTTATGAATCCCTAAGTTGTTACAACTTAGGGATTTTATTTTATAGTACTCCCCCTTCTAGCCGCACAAATAACAGCAAGGTGCGCAAGAAACACACGCAAACGTTTGATTGACTGAACGAAAATTCCTAATTTTGCACAATTATTTGAAATTACGTAATTTACTATAAGATGAACCAAGAATTCGAGCTGATCGCCAAAACCTTCCAGGGATTGGAAGAAATATTGGCACAAGAACTCACCGAACTGGGAGCAGGAAACATCCAGATCGGACGGCGTATGGTATCGTTTACCGGAGACAAAACAATGATGTACCGCGCCAATTTCAACTTGCGCACTGCTATCCGCGTGCTGAAACCTATCAAACATTTTCAGGCGACAAATGCCGACGAGGTGTACAATGCCGTAAAAGCCATAGCTTGGGAGAATTATATGGATAATACGACCAGCTTTTCGGTAGATGCAGTGGTATTTTCGGAGGTTTTCCGTCACTCCAAATTTTTAGCCTATAAAGTAAAAGATGCCATTGTTGATTATTTCCGCGAAAAAACCGGAAGCCGTCCATCGGTACGGATCAATAACCCTGACTTGGCACTGAATATTCACATTGCCGAAGATCAATGCACACTTTCACTTGATAGTTCGGGCGAATCGCTTCATCGCCGCGGTTATCGGCAAGAACAAGTAGAGGCACCCTTGAATGAGGTGCTTGCGGCCGGAATGATTCTAATGACAGGCTGGCGGGGAGAATGCGACCTGATAGACCCGATGTGCGGTTCGGGCACCATCCCCATTGAAGCGGCACTGATAGCCAGAAATATAGCTCCAGGCGTGTTTCGTAAAGAATTTGCTTTTGAGAAATGGAAAGACTTTGATAAGGAACTGCTGGACTCCATCTACAACGATGATTCACAGGAACGTGAATTTACCCACAAAATTTACGGTTACGACAACAATCCGAAAGCCAATGAAATAGCAACTCATAATGTAAAGGCAGCCGGATTGACCAAAGACATCGTATTGAAGGTACAGGCGTTCCAACAATTTGAGCAACCCAAAGAAAAGAGTCTTATCATTATGAATCCGCCTTATGGCGAACGCATCTCTTCAGATGACTTGTTAGGATTGTATCAGATGATAGGCGAACGGTTGAAACACGCATTTACAAGTAATGATGCGTGGATATTGAGTTATCGGGACGAATGTTTCGACCAGATCGGACTGAAAGCATCAGTAAAAATTCCGCTCTTCAACGGTGCTTTGGAATGTCAGTTCCGCAAATACCAACTATTTGACGGTAAATATCGTGAATTCCGTAGTGAGAATCCTGACAAAGAATTCAAGCCAAAGGGTGAAGAAAAGATAGTACGTGCGCGTCATCACGGTGAAAAAGTGGAATACGGACGGCGCGAAGGTAAAGAACGTTTCCGTGACAGCGCTCGTCGGGAATGGGATAAACCGGGATTTCGTCCGCGTGAAGACCGTCACAGGGAAGAAGATGACCGTCGTTCGTTCCGTCCTCGCAGGGCTGAAGACGGCAAAGAGTTTACACGGGAACGCAAACAAGCTTTCAACCGCGAAGAACCGAAACGTTTCTCACGCAATGAAGAAAGTGATAAACTGGCCAGAATCCCGGCAAACCTGCGCTATATGCATCGCCGCCGGAAACCGGAAGAAGAAAATTAAGTTTGTAAGTTTTTAAGTTTGTAAGTTTGTAAGTTTTTAAGTTTGTAAGTTTGTAAGTTTTTGAGTTTGTAAGTTCTTTGGTTTAAAGTTTCAAGAACTCAAGAGCCTGAAAAACTTACAAACTAAAGAACTCAAAAACTAAAATCACAACCTATATGAAAAAATTTCTATCATTTATTATAACACTTTGCATGACCGTTACTTTGTGCGCCCAAGAAAAAAAAGCGTTCACACTGGATGATGTGATTCCCGGTGGAAGCAATTATTTTAACCTGACTCCTCAAAACTTACCAGGGTTGCAATGGTGGGGAGATGTATGTGTGCGTGCAGATGTGGACGATATCAGGCAAATAGATAACCGTACCGGAGAAGAAACTATACTGGTGACATTGAAAGAAGTGAACGAAGCCTTGCAAAACGGAGAAAAGCCGTACAAACTTTTAGCTCCCATCAAGCCGCTTCACACCCTGCAAGGCGCTTCCCTGCCTTGGGGAAACCGGAACCTCCTGATGTTTTCGGGCTATGTGGGAGATGAAGAAAAAAGTGAAAGCTATGTCTTCTTCTATGACTTTGTCCAGAAGAAGTTAACCAACATGTTCCGCATCCAAGAAGCAAACGCCGCCAACTTTGATTTCTGCAAAGAGAACGGCTATCTTGCTTATACGGCAGGCGACCATTTATATATTGCCAACCACGGGGATTTTTCCACCGCAGTAAGCCCGCACCCAACGGGTGTAAAGGAAATAGATAACGACATCGTTTACGGCCAAGCGGTTCACCGCAACGAGTTCGGCATCATGAAAGGTACGTTCTGGAGCCCGAAAGGCACGTATCTGGCCTTCTACCGGATGGACCAAAGCATGGTGACCGATTATCCGCAGGTGAACACCACCACCCGCATCGCAACCCTCGTGCCCGACAAATATCCGATGGCAGGCATGACCAGCCACAAGGTGACCGTCGGCATCTATCATGTAAAGACGGGAAAAACCATTTACCTGCAGGCAGGTGACCCAACCGACCGTTACTTTACCAACATCAGCTGGTCGCCCGACGAGAAAGACATCTATGTCATCGAACTGAACCGCGACCAGAACCACGCACAACTGGTGCAATACAATGCCGAAACCGGCGAGAAGAAAGGCGTGCTTTACGAAGAGAAGCATGCCCGTTACGTAGAGCCGCAACACCCCTTGGCTTTCTTGCCCTGGGACGAAACCAAGTTCATCTACTGGAGCCAACGCGACGGGTATCACCACCTTTATCTAATGGATACCCAAAAGCCTCAGGCAGGCGAATGGAAAACCGGAAAGGATGCGGACGACACGTATTGCGAATACCTGCAGACCACCCCGCTCACCCAAGGAGACTGGCTGGTGCAGGAAATCTTAGGCTTTAACAAGAAGATGAAGACCGTCATCATCGGAAGCACGGAAATCTCTCCGCTCCAGACCAATGTCTTCAGCCTTGATGTAAAGACCGGGAAACGTACCTTGATAGGCAAACGGGACGGAATGCACCGCGCGCAACTCTCGGAAAACGGAACATTCCTGATAGACAATTTTACATCGAACGATGTTCCACGTGAAATCAGCATCCTGCCTACCAACGGAAAAAAGGGCGTTACATTGCTTACTGCTATTGACCCGATGAAAGAACAATACAACTTGCCCGAAATCAGCATCGGCACCATCAAAGCCGCCGACGGAAAGACCGACCTGTATTATCGCCTGATTAAGCCGGTGGGCTTCGACCCGAACAAGAAATACCCTGCCATTATCTACGTATATGGCGGTCCGCACGCACAGATGATTCACAACACACGCTTCTATGATGCACGCGGATGGGACCTGTATATGGCACAACAAGGCTATGTAATGCTTACGGTAGACAACCGGGGAAGTGATAACCGGGGCATTCAGTTCGAAAACTGTACCTTCCGCCAATTAGGCGCAGAAGAAGCCAAAGACCAAGTGGAAGGAGTCAAGTTCCTGCAATCACTTCCGTATGTGGATGCCGGAAAGATAGGCGTACACGGCTGGAGTTTCGGCGGCTATATGACCACCAACCTGATGCTGACTTACCCTGACCTCTTCAAGGTAGGCGTGGCTGGAGGTCCGGTCATCGACTGGAAATATTACGAAGTGATGTACGGCGAACGCTATATGGACACGCCGCAAACCAATCCCGAAGGATATAAAAGTCGGGATTTGAAAGCCAAAGCCGGCAATCTGAAAGGAAGGTTGGAAATCATCATCGGCGGAATGGACCCCACGTGCGTTCCCCAACATACGATTACTTTCCTGCGTGCATGCATCGATGCCGGAACGCATCCCGACCTCTTCATCTATCCCGAAGACGGGCATAACATGATGGGACGTGACCGCGTTCACCTGCATGAACACATCACGCGTTATTTCCTTGATTATTTAAAATAACCCGATATGACCCGATTTCACCACAGAGGAAATAATAAAAACGCAGTGTGCTTCTGTGTCCTCTGTGGTGAATAAATATAATAAAAGACATCAACTTAAATCGAACGGATATGAAACTACTGTTATTAGGTTCAGGCGGACGCGAACATGCATTGGCATGGAAAATCGCACAAAGTCCGAAAATAGAAAAGCTGTACATCGCTCCGGGCAATGCCGGAACGCAAGAGGTAGGCGAAAACGTAGCCATCAAAGCCGATGACTTCGAAGCCATCAAACGTTTTGTCCTTGAAAACGGCATCGACATGCTGGTAGTGGGTCCTGAAGACCCGCTGGTAAAAGGCATCTACGACTTCTTCCGCAACGATGAAGCCTTGAAAAATATTCCGGTTATCGGTCCGTCGAAAGCCGGAGCAACCTTGGAGGGAAGCAAGGAATTCGCTAAAGGGTTCATGCAACGTCACGGCATCCCTACGGCAGGCTATAAAAGCATAACTTCTGCCAACCTGGAAGAAGGACTGGCATTCCTCGAAACCCTGCAGGCACCTTACGTGCTGAAAGCCGACGGCTTGTGTGCCGGCAAAGGCGTGCTTATCCTTCCCACTTTGGAAGAAGCTAAGAAAGAACTGAAAGAAATGCTGGGAGGAATGTTCGGAAACGCTTCGGCAACCGTTGTCATCGAAGAATTCCTGAGCGGCATCGAATGCTCAGTCTTCGTACTGACCGATGGGAAGAACTACAAAATCCTGCCCGAAGCCAAAGACTACAAACGCATCGGCGAAGGCGACAAAGGATTGAATACCGGCGGTATGGGTTCGGTATCTCCCGTTCCGTTTGCCGACAAAGCATGGATGCAAAAGGTAGAAGACCGCATTATCCGTCCCACGGTAGAAGGGCTGGCTGCTGAAGGATTGGACTACAAAGGATTCATCTTCTTCGGGCTTATCAACGTAAAAGGAGACCCGATGGTCATCGAATACAACGTGCGTATGGGCGACCCCGAGACGGAAAGCGTCATGCTTCGCATCAAGAGTGACCTGGTAGACCTCTTCGAAGGCGTGGCAAACGGAAACCTCCATGAAAAGACCTTGGAAATCGATTCGCGCTCAGCCGTATGTGTCATGCTGGTATCCGGCGGTTATCCCGAAGCCTATCAGAAAGGATTCCCCATCAGCGGCATTGAAGAAGCCAAAGCAGGCGGAAGCATCGTGTTCCATGCCGGAACGGCAATAAAAGACGGGCAAGTGGTAACAAACGGCGGACGTGTCATTGCCGTCAGCTCGTATGGAACCAATAAAGAAGAAGCCTTAAGACAATCGTTCACCAATGCCGGAAAGATTCATTTCGAGAAGAAATATTTCCGTTCCGACATCGGATTTGATTTATAAATGATACTCGTTATATTATCTGTGTGTCATAAATCAATGAACTGTTAATTATGTTTTCATCAAGAAACAGATTCCAATACCAAGTAGCTACAGGAAGATTGACCCTTCCTGTAGCTGCTATTCTTACGCTGATCGTTTGGACACTTTCTTCGGTTCATGATTGGCCAAGCATAAGTTCGTTGCTGGCATATGGACTTACCTCTTACCTGCTGATTGAAACAGAAACCAAGTTCGTTTTAATACGTACCCGCACTACACTTCCCGCAGTTCTGTTCCTGTTGCTTTATGCAGCTATGCCGTTCTTACACGAAACTTCGCTGACATGTATTTTGCCAGTTTTGTTTATACTGATGCTCTTGTTCCTTTTTCGGAGCTACGAGTCTCCTTATGCTTCTGGAGCCCTGTTTCAAGCATTCTTCTGTCTGGGGATAAGCAGTTTTATACTTCCTGCATTGGCCTGGCTTACACCTTTATTATATATACACACTATCAGCCTGCGTTCACTCAATATCCGTAGTTTCTTTGCCGGCATTATCGGCTTTACACTACCCTACTGGCTACTGTTCGGATACTACGTATGGACGGACGACTTAGAAGCGGTTTATCCTTACCTGATGCGTCTGTTCCAATTCCAGCCCATCAACTATCATACACTGACGCTCACTCATTATGTGTCATGGAGCATTGTTCTGATATTCTCCGGTATTTACGGCACATTCTACCTGCGGTCTGCCTTCAAAGACAAAGTACAGACACGTATTCTGTTGCGTATCTTTGTATGGATGATGCTTTGGCTTAACCTTTTGTGTGTGTTACAGCCACAATATTTCCAGGCATTGTTACCATTGATGTTGATTCCTGCCTCTTTGATAAGTGCACATTATTTTGCCCTGACGTTCAACCGGGTTTCGCATATCCTGTTCAATACTACCCTTATCTTATGGGTTTCACTTTGTTTATTTAATCTATGGATGCATTTTTTCAACTTCTGACAGACTGGGGATACATCGGGATGTTTATTTCCGCCTTTCTTGCCGGAACTGTCTTGCCATTCTCATCTGAAGCTGTTCTGTTGGCATGTGTCGGATTAGGGTTGGATCCTGTATGGTCTACAATTGCTACAACCAGTGGCAATGCATTAGGAGGCATTACTTGCTACTGGATAGGGCATCTGGGCAAAATGGAATGGATAGAGAAATACCTGAAGGTAGATAAAAAACAGATGGATCGTGCCGAACGTTTTATTCGTGGGCGAGGTTCGTGGATGGCATTGTTTTCTTTCTTGCCTGTGATAGGTGACGCCATCCTCATTGTGCTGGGTTGGATGCGCGCCAACGTATGGATAGTAACACTCTCGATGACCCTTGGAAAACTGGCACGTTATACTATCTTGGTAGCTGCAACGCTAGGGGTAATTGATTTAATGTAAGAAGTGAAAAAATCTGGCTTTAACTTGAAATATATTGACTAAACCACAAATAAAGATGATAGAACTCGAACAAACCGCTGATGGAAGCAACACACTCTTCGTCCCCGAATTGAATGAACACTACCATTCTGTAAAAGGAGCACTCACCGAATCGGAACACATCTTTATCCGAATGGGACTGGAACACCATCCTTCTCCCTCTCCCCACATATTGGAAATAGGCTTCGGCACAGGACTGAATGCCTTCCTTACCTTGCTTGCAGCCGGAAAATCCGGACGTATCGTACATTATACCACCCTTGAACGCTACCCTATAACACCCGAACTGGCAAACTGTCTTGCTTATCCCGAACAGATTTCTCCCGAACATGCCACAGCTTTCCGTACACTTCATACTGCACCATGGGAAAAAGACGTTCCGCTTACCCCTTTTTTCACTTTACACAAGGTACAAACCGACTTTACTACCTATACTTTCCCCGATTTGTACGACATAATCTATTTCGATGCCTTCGCTCCCGAAAAACAACCTGAGATGTGGAGTCCGGAACTCTTTACCCGTCTTTTTACCCATTTGAATCCTGGAGGTATCCTCACTACCTATTGTGCTAAAGGTATCGTGCGTCGTACCCTACAAGCTGCAGGCTTTACCGTAGAACGCTTGCCCGGTCCTCCAGAAGGCAAGCGTGAGATATTACGGGCAAGTAAACGCTTTTAAGAGACAATATTATTTCTGTCAACCATGTGTTGTAGAGACGATGTGCACATTATCCCTATCCTGTGGCATATACAATATACACATTTTAATGTTGCTTAAAGTATAGATGCCAATACTTTTTGCATCGGTTTCAGCAGCAAGACTATTGGCCTTTAATTCCTGAACGAAGCGATAACTCTAGTGAAACATAACTACGTTTGACTTCTGATTCGCATTAATAACACTCTGCAAACTATAGCAAAGATGCTTTCCCATTACTGTTTCAAAATCAACTCAGACAAAAATCATCAACATTTATTTTATTAAATAAAAAATATTTTCTTTACTGTTTTATTTGTCATATAAATAAAATTTATATCTTTGCACACATCTTTTTGTATAGAAAAGATTCATTGATAGAATTACTGATATAGTAATAAACAGATAGAAATATTAAAGGAACAACAAATCTGTTCTTGGATCAAGAGCAATGTTGTAAATGCTATATGTACATATAGATACCTTTCTTTTAGACCTTTATATCCAATGAATACAGGATGTAGAGGAATGGAAGATTTATCTTGAAATAAATAAAAATGGGAAAAAATCTTTCCGAAACATCAATCCATTGGTATGCTTTAAAAGTTTTTTTCAATCGGGTATTTTGGGTTGAAGATTATCTAAAAAAACGACAAATCAATAGTTACATTCCTTGTGAAACTACTTTTGTTGTCTTAAAAAATGGCGTGAAAAAGAAAATTCGCAAACCAGTTATTTCTTCGTTATTATTCTTTCAGTCCACAGAACATCAGGCATTGGAAGTACAAGAACTTTTAAATAACCGCGTAATGCTATACGTCAAACAAAACAGCTTAAGCAAAAAACCCATAGCTATCCCCGAAAAAGAAATGAATATGTTTATGCTTGTATCCTCTTCTGGAGAAAAAGGTCTAGAATATTTTGGGGATTTTTCTGTCCCGTATCATAAAGGAGAACATGTCCGGGTGATAGACGGACCATTAAAGGGGGCAGAAGGATATATCCGGCGCATAAAAGGAAATCATCGGCTTATTGTTGCTATACAAGGAGTGTGTGCAGTGGCTACTTCGTATATACCACAGTGCTTTTTACAAAAAATATAAATTAAATTAAAGCCATATTGAATGAAACAGTTCTTATTTTTATTCCTCACTACATTGATATTGGCAGGATGTACTAGCTATAAGAATGTACCTTATTTACAAAATCCTCAAATAGTCAATGATTTTCCAGAAGATTTACCATTATATGATGCGAAAATCATGCCTAAAGATTTGTTGACCATCACAGTAAATGCGACCGATCCTTTGACGGCTGCACCTTTTAATCTGACGGTTCAAACCTCGCTTAACACTTCTATTTCTACGGTATCCCAGCCGACTTTACAGCAGTATTTGGTTGATAATGAGGGGATGATAGATTTCCCTGTCCTTGGCAGGCTCCATGTAGGAGGTTGTACAAAACGGGAAGCTGAGCAGATGATTCAAGAGAGATTGAAAGCGTATATTGTTAATGAACAGCCTATTGTCACGGTGCGGATGGCGAACTATAAAATATCCGTCTTGGGTGAGGTGAACCGTCCGGGCAGTTTCACGGTGAGCAATGAGAAAGTGAATGTGTTGGAGGCGTTGGCAATGGCTGGCGACATGACGATTTACGGTGTCCGTGATGATGTGAAACTTATCCGCGAAGATGCAGATGGAGAGCGGGAGATTATCAACTTGAATCTGACGAATGCGGGGATTGTCACTTCTCCTTATTATTATTTGAAGCAAAATGACATCCTTTATGTGCGGCCAAATAAAGTGAAAGCAAAAAACTCGGATATAGGTAATACTACCTCGCTTTGGCTGAACATGACATCCATACTGGTATCCATAGCCAGTCTTTTGGCTACTGTTTTTGTAAAATGAATAAACGAATATGCGTACTACCAATAAATTAGAAAAGAAGAAAGGCAGTGAAAGCCTTTATGCCACATTTTTCAAATACCTTTCCTATTGGCCTTGGTTTGTGGCAAGTGTATGTTTCTTTTGTGCGGCTATGTTTTTATTTATATGTTATGTCGCGCCGGTTTATAAAATCAGTTCAGCCGTATTGATTAAAGTGGCCGACCAGAATCAGTATCAAGGCATGGGCGAGAATATGGCTATCGGGCAAGATTTCGGTCTGTTTTCTATGACCAGTAATTTCGAGAACGAACTGGAGGTCTTGCAGTCGCGTACCCTGATTCAGAAGGTGGTGTGCGATTTGGGGTTGTATATAGACATTCGTGAAAAAGGTCTGTTGGGCGATAAACCCCTTTACAAGGATACGCCGATAAATATCTATCTTACTCCGCAAGAAGCTGACAAGTTGGAATCGGAACTGGAACTTGATGTAGAGTATCAGCAGGACGGGAAATTACACGTAAAAGTCGAGTACGAGTATACCGACAAGTATGGCGATGAACAGGAATTAGAAGAGGAAAGGACATTCGATTCGCTTCCGGCAATCTATCCGGCACGGTTTGGTACGATTAGTTTTACCCGTAACGATTCCGTAGAAATATTAAGCGAGGACGGCAGCGTGCATTTGGTGGCTTATATCAATACGCCTTTTGGTGTAGCGAATAGTTATAAAAAGGATTATCTTGAGATAAAACCGGCATCGAAGACCACTACCATCGCTAAACTCTCTTTCAAAAATACAGTAAAAGCAAGAGGCATTGATTTCGTCAATCGTTTGATACAGAACTATAATGAAGACGCAAATGACGAAAAGAATGAAGTAGCACAAAAAAGTGCCGAGTTTATTGAAGAAAGGTTGGTGATTATTGACCAAGAGTTGAGTCAGACCGAAACGCAGCTGGTAGATTTCAAACAACAATCCGGTTTGACCGACCTGACTAATGACACCCAACTGGCTTTACAAGAAAGCTCTAAATATGAGCAACAGCGCCTTGCCAATGCTACACAAATCCGATTAGTCAACTACCTGAAAGAATACATCACCAATCCCAAAAACCAAAATGAGGTGATTCCTATCAATATCGGACTGGAAGATGCCGACCTTAATACGGTTATCGGCAGGTATAATGATTTGTTGATGGAACGGAAACGCTTGTTGCGGACTTCTTCCGAAAACAACCCGGCCATCATCAATATTAATGCAAGCATTGAAACCATGAAAAACAATGTTCAAATATCGGTTAACAATGTGCTTCATGGGTTGCAGATAACTCAAGACGACCTTGACCGTCAAGCGCGTAAGTTTGAGAGCCGTATCAGCCGAGTTCCGCAAAACGAAAAAGACTTCTTGAATATTTCCCGCCAGCAGGAAATCAAGGCTTCACTCTATACCATGTTGTTGCAAAAGCGCGAAGAAAATGCCATCACTTTGGCTTCTACAGCTACTAACGGACGTATAATAGAAAATGCAGCGGCTGGGAAAAAGCCTGTTTTCCCCTTAAAACTAATCTTTATGGCTGCCGCTTTTCTCTTCGGTTTAGGGGTGCCTGCCGGAATCATCTACCTACGCGACTTATTAAAATATAAAATAGAGGATAGTGAAGACGTGGAGAATCAGATAAAGGTTCCTCTTTATGAAATCCCGTTCGAGAAACAAAAACAATTCGGAGGGATTGCCATCCGCAAAGACCGCAACGACATCATTGAAGAAGCATTTCGTATCCTGCGGACCAATTTGTTGATGACTTTAGGCGATACAGGAAAAATTGTAATTGTCACATCCACCATGCCCAATGAAGGAAAATCATTTATTGCCGGAAACCTTGCTGTTTCATTGTCTTTCTTGAAGAAGAAAGTCATCGTTGTAGGAATGGATTTGCGCAAGCCCGGTTTAAACAAGTTGTTTGACCTGCCTCGCCAAACCAAAGGACTGACCGATTATCTGGAGGACATGGAACATAAAAGCCTGTCGGACCTGATTCAGAAATCCGACAAAATAGAAGGACTGGACATCTTGACAGCCGGTTCCATCCCTCCTTCTCCCACCGAACTACTTGAAAAAAGAACATTCGAAAGTGCATTGGCACAACTGAAAGAAAAATACGATTACGTGATTTTAGACACCGCCCCCATCGGCATGGTTGCCGACACTACCATCATCGCACGTTATGCCGATTGCGGAATTTATGTGTGCCGCATGGACTATACGCCTAAGAACAGCCTCGACAACATTCATATTTTAGAAAACCAATGTGGGTTATCTAAGTTGCTTTGTGTGGTCAATGCCATCAATTTAAGCGACCGCAAGCACGGGTACGCTTATAAGTATGGCAGCCGTTACGGTTACCATTACGGCTATGGGAAATACAAATGAGATTAGTAAACAGAAATAAGATGGCTTATGAAGAAATCGATTTTTATCGGAATGTTTTTGGGATTGTTGCCTGTTATGGCTATTGCCCAAGAAGTGAAGACAGACACAATCCGTACCGGATTGCAGGCTGAATTTATTGAAGCGATAGGAGATTCTACCGATTTGGTGGTGGCTGGAGACGGTACATCAAACTGGTTTCTTAGTTTTTCCGGCGGTATCAACTCGTTGGCAGCGGAAGCCAATCGGGTTTATGATAATTTTATGGCGCGCAGCCGTTTCGTAGGGCGCATCAGTGTGGGCAAATGGTTTACTCCCGTATGGGGATTCAAGGTGCAGATGGGAGCAGGTCGTTTGTCAGGTCACTCCCGTTTGTCCGCTTTTCAGTTTTCTGACATTTATGGCGAAGGTGCCGACCGCACGGAGATTCCAGCCGATTTGAAATACAATATATCCGAAAAATATGGCGAGTATTGGTTGCACCGTAAATTTGCGTATATGGATTGGTCGGTCAGTGTCATCACCGATGCGGTCCGTTGGTTTACCAATGACATGAAGCCGGTACGGTTGATTCTTTCCGCAGGTCCGGGATTTGCCCATGCGTTTGGTGCGCAAGGCATGGGTGCCAATAATTCGTTTGCTTTCAAGGCTGGAATCCAGTTGAATGTGAATTTGAACAAGCATTGGGATGTTTTCGGCGAGTTTCAAGGAACGATTGTCGATGAAACTTTTGATGGTCAAATCGGAGGTATTACTCACAAGCGGAATCGTTCGGTAGAAGGTTATGGCGGTTTGTCGGTGGGGTTGAGCTATAAGTTCGGCGGGCGTAAGTTCAAACGCTATGCCAAGGTTAATCCGGTCACTTACGAACAGATTCGTTACCGGACGGCTCCTAAGCAAGAAACTCGTCCGGTAGTGAAGGATACTACAGTCACCGCTTTTGCGGTTC
The DNA here is from genome assembly GCF_002160215.1 of Bacteroides sp. An19. Lineage (NCBI taxonomy): Bacteria > Pseudomonadati > Bacteroidota > Bacteroidia > Bacteroidales > Bacteroidaceae > Bacteroides > Bacteroides sp. An19. The sequence continues at coordinate 13,080 of NZ_NFKD01000034.1, forward strand.
GTTTCTTTATTGACCAGTCGAACATCGAAGAAGACCAGAAACTGAACATCGAGCGTGTGGCACGTTACCTGTTGCGTTATCCTGAAGCACGGTTGGAATTAACTGGTTTTGCTGATAAAGAGACTGCTTATCCGGAATATAATATGAAGTTGAGCGAACGGAGGGTAAAGGCTGTCTACGATTATCTGGTAGATAAATGTGGCATCGCTCCTTCCCGCCTCACCATCAATGCAAAAGGAGATACCGAGCGCGTATACAATGAAGACTACCGTTGGAACCGCGTGGTAATTATGAGAATTGTCAACGACAAAAACGAAAAATAAAGACTGAAGATATGAAAAAGATATTGGCACTGGCAGTTTTGGCTTTGGGGTGCACAACGGTTAAGCTGCACGCCCAACAGCAGGAAATAGAGCGGACCGTACGGATGGATACGCTCAAGGTTGATTATAAGACACGTTATACGGCACCTTTCTGGAGCAACTTTTATATCGAAGCCGACTTTGCCGGACGGATGCTGATGGGTGAAGATGATTCACAGCTTTCATTTGGCAAGCGGTTGAAACCGGGTTTCAGCCTTACCGTGGGCAAATGGTTTCATCCCGATTTCGGTGTTCGCATTAATTTTGGCGGAATGCGGTTGAAAGGCTGGAATAGCGGTTCTACAGGCATTTACGCCTACGACCACGGATGGACCGATGAAGGCGACCCGGTAGAACAATACTGGAAAGGCGAGGGGGTAGATACAAAGAACGGTTACCGTCAGGATATCAAGTATTTTGAATTGAATGCCGATTTCCTGTTCGACCTCTATAATGCTTTTACATCCAATAACCGGTTGAACCGCCGCTGGACGGCGCAAGGCTATGTAGGCGTAGGTTTGCTTCGTCCCATGGAATACCATGGTATGGAAAAAAACGCCAAAGTCGGTTTCCGGTTGGGTTTGACAGGCAACTATAACATCACTTCCCGTTTGGGCATACACGCCAGCATAGGCGGTACGATTACCAATTCCAGTTTCGACGGAGAGTTGGGCAAAGGCGATAAGTTCGCCGGCATCTTGAACGGGAATATCGGTTTGAGTTACCGCATTGGCAGGCAAGGTTTCCGGGTGGTACGATTGGTGCCCCAAGAGCAGGTTGCGGCACTCAACAATGTCATAACTACCATTCGGAGCGAAGAAGTGTTGCCCAAGGAAGAAATTGTCCAGACCGTTCAGCAGGAAGGCGCAATCACCAATACTTTGCTGATTCCTTCGGTCGTATTCGAAAAAGACAAGACTTCTTTCAACGAAGAGTTGCAGGAAGTTAATATCTTCCGTGTGGCACGCTATATGGAACGAGATAGAAATATGAAAGTGACTATTGTAGGCAATACAGGGGGCGTTTCCGAACGTCTTGCCCGCCGTCGTGCCGAACGCATCCGCGACATCTTGGTCAACCGTTACGGCATCGCGTCCAACCGTTTCGATATCCGCACGTATGATGTCAATGCCAAGTATGGCGTGACAGGATACGAGCAGAGCGTTAATTTTGCGGTGATGAAATAAATGAAGCACTTATATACTAATTCGTTCTCATTAGCATAGTAACTATCTGAGGAAGATGCATCAGAGTCGTTTCTGACACATCTTCTTCAGAGGTTTTATTTTGGTTATGTATCAACAAGAATTATATATACCATTCAATCATTTCATTGATAAAACTTTTTTATGCTTGTCAATAATATGCTTGGGGCTCAAGGATATTTTACCTAATATGGGTATATCTGTACTCCCACTTTTAGCATTGATATTTTTACTTCCTTGCATTATTATTGTGCGGGAAATACTGCATCGGCGTATGTCACGCAAATCAATATGGTTGATTGGATGTGTCGTTTGTTTTTACATAGCGATTATCCCTCTTAATTTGAATGGTATCAAATTGTTTTTACCGTTGTTCCTGTCGGCTGTTGCGTTCAAGGATATAGATTTCAGATTCATTGTAAAATCATTCTTTTTTATGGAAGTTATGGTTTTACTGATGAGGTGTATTTTAATACAAAATGACATATTAGAAGTAAATTACACATATACGGACAAGGTAGCTGACGGTGTATCCTACGATTTGGGCTACGGAAATCCTAATACTCCAGGCATTACAATCTTTGTTACCTTGTGTTGCTTGTATATCTTAATGTACAGACGATGGAGATGGTTGTCTTTTAGCTTAATTTTGATCATAAGCATTATTTCTTTTAAATACTCAGCCAGCCGCACTTCTTTTTTTGCTTGCATACTTTTATTATTGACATATCTTGTCCCGGAAAACTTCTTGAAACGTTATGTCTATAACAAGTTATTTTTAAGTCTGATACCTATCATATTAATAGCATTTATCTTTTTAACCGAATTCTTGACAGATTTCAATACATTGGTAAGTGGTCGGATTAATAACCTGCACATTGTAATGAATATGTTTTCTTCCCCGTCTACTTTCCTGACAGGATTACAATCTGATATGGTGGGAAATGTCGACTTTCCGGTCGATAATGGGATTGCTTTTATGTTGTGTATAGGTGGTGCTGTGGCTGTTGGAATATTTATCTGCCGTTATTTTCAGCTGGTAAAGTATAAGGATTTGGTTCCTACGGCAATGCTTTCTGTCATAGTGGTAATGTTTATTTCCGGCATTGGAGAAAAAACTATTGCAAATTTTGGCGTGGCGGGAGGTTCTTTGTTTTGGATGCTTTTATTTAATGCCAGTTATTTAAATGATGCTGAGGAAAATTCATGGGAAGAAGATGAAACGATTAATGACAACGAAACATTAAAAACATCTGCATATGAATCCTAAAATATCTGTAATTGTAGCTATTTATAACGCAGAAAAATATTTGTACCGTTGCTTGAATAGTTTGGCAGAACAAACATTTGAGGATTATGAAGTCTTGTTAATTGATGATGGAAGTCCGGATAGCAGTGGAAATATTTGCGATCGGTTTGCTAAAAAATATCCGTTCATGCGTGTTATTCATAAAAAAAATGGTGGAGTATCAAGTGCCCGGCAATGTGGTATAGATCATGCGCAAGGCGAATATACTATTCATGTGGATGCTGATGATTGGGTAGAGCCGAACATGTTGGAAGAACTTTATCAAAAAGCAAAGCAAGAAGATGCCGATATGGTAATTTGTGATTATTTTGAAATAAAATTAAAAGAACGATATGTAAAACAAGAACCAACAGCATTAACAGCTGACATTGTGTTGAAAAATTTGTTGACTAGTAAATTGATGGGGTATTGTTGGAATAAATTAATAAAACGTGCTTGTTATAATGATTATAATTTGACATTTCCGGCAAATATGATATTAGAAGACTTATTTGTCGTTTGTCGTTTGTGTCTGAACAACATACACATTGTTTATTTAAACAAAGCTTTTTATCATTATGACCGGACAATCAATAAAGAAAGTTTATCCTTAAATTATAATGAACATTCTCTTGTATCTCGCATCGCTTTTATTTCTTATATGGAAAAGGAATTACCTCAAGCTTATCAAGAAGAATTGAATAGTATGAAATGTTCTGTAAAAAAAATTGCTTGGTGTTCACAAGCTTATTCGAAAGAAGATTTTATAAATCTATATAAAGAAATAAATCAAGTGTATCCATGTTATCAAAAATGCAAATCTCCGATTTCCATTAGTGTCTGGATTTGCTTGTCTGGACACTATAAGATAGCAAAATTTATGTTGAAAACATGGCTTTTTATTCGCCGGTTTTTATGTCGTTGTGGTATATTGCCTGTAAATTTCTATACAGCTAATGGGAAATAAGGATTTAAAAATAGATTTTGTATTGTTATGGGTAGACGGTAACGATTCTGAATGGCGTAAATCTTTTTTGGAACATCTGCCGGAAAGCAAGCAATCAGACGATGTGAGAGATGTCCGTTACCGTGATTGGGGATTGCTTCCTTATTGGTTCCGCGGAGTAGAACAGTTCGCTCCTTGGGTGAATAAGATTCATTTCATTACGTGCGGACATTATCCTGAATGGTTGAATTTAGCGCATCCGAAATTGCATTTTGTCCGGCATGAAGATTATATTCCTTCCGAGTATCTTCCTACATTTAATTCAAATCCTATCGAATTGCATTTGCATCGGCTGGATAGCTTATCTGAGCATTTTGTTTTATTTAATGACGATATGTTTATTATAGACAAAGTGGATTCAAAACGTTTCTTTCACAATGGTTTGCCGTGTGATATGGCCACATTTGACATTGTAGCAAGTACGTGTATTGCCAATAATTTTGCTCATACCGTATTGAATAATGTTACAGCCATCAATCAACGATTTAAACAACGGAATGTGCTTCGTAAAGATTGGAGTAAATGGTTTCGTATAGAATATGGCTCTTATTTGCTTCGTACTTTAGCCTTGCTCCCTTGGCCTTATTTTGTGGGTTTCAGAGATCCTCATTTGCCGAATGCATACCTGAAGTCTACACTAAACACCGTATGGAGTGCATATGGGGAGCTGCTGGCAGACACCAGCACGCATAAGTTCCGCACGCAGTATGACTATAATCACTGGTTGTTCCGTTATTGGCAACTGGCTACCGGACAATTCAATCCCATTAATGTTTATCGCAGTTCGGTATATTACAGAATAAACGAACGGACTTTGCCACAAATAGAACAAGTGATTTTAAGGCAGAAGAAACAGATTCTCGTGTTGAATGATGTCGAACAAAATGTACGGATTCCTTTTGATGAATGTCGCCAGCGTATTCTTTCTGTGTTCCAACAGATATTGCCAGAAAAATCTTCTTTTGAAAAGTAAAGCTTTTAAAGTTATGCGAATATCATTTGTCATTCTTGATATAACCCGTTGTTATGGAACGGAGCGGACAACAACATTGTTGGCAAATAAGTTTGCAGAGCAAAATCATAAAGTGTCTATCCTTTCTGTTTTTAAGGAAGGGGACAGACCAAGTTTTCCCTTAAACGAAAAAGTTACGGTCGACTATCTCATACCAGAGCCTTATACTCATAAAGCATCGGTTTTATCCATATTCGTACAATATATAAAAGCCATAATTGCTATACGCAAGTATTATCAGCACAATCCACAAGATATAATTATCGGACAGGCATTTTTAGTATGTTTCTTTTTATGGATGAGTGGATATGCCCGGCAGGCCTTTGCTTGTGAACACTACAAATACGGGTTATATAATCGTCCTGTTCGTGCTTTCCGGAATTGGATGTATTGTCGTTTTAAAAAAGTCATTACGTTAACCGATTGTTATGCGCAAGAGTATAAACGCCATGGTGTGGAAACAACAGTAATTCCCAATATGCTTCCATTTCCTATTGTTGATAATATTCATGCCGGCAATGCAAAAAAAATGATTTCGGCAGGCAGGCTCCAGTCGGAAAAAGGATACGATTTATTGTTGCAGGCATTGAAACCTGTTTTTACTAAATACCCAGATTGGTCTATAGACATTTATGGAGAAGGTGACGACCGGGTTATGCTTGAAAAACTTCGGGATGATTTAGGTTTGCTTCCTTATGTTCATTTCTTAGGTTTTTCTTCCAATATACACAACGCATATTTAGAAGCCTCATTTTATGTAATGTCTTCACGGCATGAAGGTTTCCCTATGGTATTATTGGAAGCTATTGCATGCGGACTGCCAGTTGTTTCTTTCGATTGTCCTAATGGACCAGCGGCTTTATTGAAGGATGGAGCCGGACTTTTGGTAGAACCTGAAAACATACAAGCATTATCCGATGCTATAATACGGATGATAGAACATCCGGAGCTTCGTGAAGCTTATGCTAAGAAAGGTCTGCAGGTTGCATCGGAATATACCCCGAATGCGATTTACCGGAAATGGCAGACTTTGTTCATGGAATGAATGATAAGTAATAACGCTTATGGGAAAAGTTCTTTTTATCTCTTCCCGTCCCCTTTATCCAGTTATAAGCGGCATTCAGATCCGGACAGTCCAACAATTGGAGCTTTTGATGCAACGCTATAACGTGGATGTAGTCTATCAGTCTGAAAAAAAAGAAGGGGAAGAATGGGTACGCAAACAATTGCCCGGAGTGGGAAAGGTCATTTGTTTCAAATTGCCAAAGTGGAAAAGCTATTTACAGACTTTACGTTTTTTGTTTAATACTTTGCCCTTACAAGTGAATTATTATTACGAAAAGAAAATACAAGCATACATAGACAAGCATTTAAGCGAATATGATATTGTGTTTTGCAACAATATCCGTACTGCTCAATATGTACTAAAAACCAAGAACATTCTTAAATGTATTGACTTTGTAGATGCTCTTTCAATGAACTATGAAAAAGCTAGGAAATGCAGTCACGGCATTTGGAAATGGATGTATGCGATAGAATACAAACGTTGTTCGATTTATGAACAGCAGGTACTCAGTTCTTTCAATCGTTGTGCCATCATTTCAGAAGTAGATAAACAATACCTTTTACGGCATGCTCATTCATTGCTTCACGTTGTAGGTAATAAAGTAGACATACCTGATGAGGCACTTGTATCCCGGCATGAAGACTGGGGAAATATCGTTTTCGTAGGCAAAATGAATTATGAACCGAATATAATAGCTGTCACTTATTTTGCAGAACATATATTCCCAAAACTGACGTCATGTTACCCTCGTTTGCGGTTCGTTATTGTAGGTGCATTACCTGACGCTCGTGTACAAAAGTTAGCAACTTATAAAAACGTAATTGTCACCGGTTATGTAGATACTGTGGAACCCTATTATCAGAAAGCTACCATTGTAGCTTGCCCTATGCTGACAGGTGCAGGAATACAAAACAAAATCATACAAGCAATGGCATACGGATGTTGCGTAGTAACAACTTCCATCGGTGCCGAGGGCTTGAATATCCAACATGATGAATTAGCCATTGCCGATGAAGACAATATGGCACGGACGATTCTTTCTTTGCTGGAAGACAAGCAAAGACGTAAGAGCATGGGGAAAGCGGCACGTGAGTATGTCATAAAGAATCTCTCCCAACAGGTTATCAGCCAACAATTCTGGAAGTTTATGAATCAATAATCTCTTAGTTATGATGAACACATTCGAACGCGGCGTTAAGTTCATATTCGACCGCACTATCGCTTTTCTTTTGCTGCTATTGTTTTCGCCAGTTTTCTTGATTTGCTACATAGCCATCAAGCAGGAAGACGGCGGGCCTGCTATTTTCAAACAAGAACGTATCGGGCTGCACGGACGTCCGTTTTACATTTATAAGTTTCGCAGTATGCGAACGGATGCCGAAAGGGCTGGTGCCATGCTTTGCTGCGGAGAACAGGATAAAAGATTGACTAAGGTAGGGAAATTCCTGCGGATGCATCATTTAGACGAACTGCCCCAGCTTTGGAACGTATTGATTGGGGATATGTCGTTTGTCGGTCCGCGTCCCGAGCGGAAAGTATATATCGACCAGATTATGCAGGCGGATTCACGTTACCAATTGTTGTATCAGGTTCGTCCGGGAGTCACCTCGTATGCTACTTTGCATAATGGCTATACCGATACGTTAGAAAAGATGCTCCGGCGTTTGCGGTATGATTTGTTTTATTTAGACCATGCTTCGCTATGGCTTGACTTCAAGATTATGGCAAATACATTCTTGAGTGTTTTCGGTGGGAAGCTTATCTGATTTTTATTGTGCAACTAACTGCGATGTCTGATGCATATAGGTGCTTCGTTTGTAAGATTATTAATCTTACAGCCGGAAGATTATTAATCTTGCACGTGTAAGATTATTAATCTTGCAGGCAAAGCAATTAGTATCGGTTTTTATAAATGAACTTTGAGACTGGATATTTATATGGATAACAATAGTGTTATGGTCAGCATCTGTTGCCTGACTTACAACCATGCTCCTTATGTCCGAGAATGTTTGGACGGTTTCTTGATGCAGCAGGTAAATTTCCCGATAGAAATTATTGTTCACGATGACGCTTCCACAGACGGCACTCAGGATGTCCTCCGGGAATACAAAGAGAAATATCCCGACTTGTTTCATCTGATCCTTCAGACGGAAAACCAGTATTCGAAAGGAAAACACGTGACGACTGAATTCCTTTTCCCGAAAGCCAGGGGCAAATACATTGCTTTTTGCGAAGGCGATGATTATTGGACTGATTCGCATAAGCTGCAAAAGCAAGTGGACTTTTTGGAATCTCATCCTGACCATTCGTTGTGTTGCCATCGAACAGATAGATACATACAAGATGAAAAGAAATTTTGGCCTCGTATGCCTCCTGTGCAAATTAAAGGAGAAGGCATATCATTCAAACTTCAAGATTGGATTCGTTGGGGATATGTATTTCAAACATCGTCTGTGATAATAAGGAGGCATAGTTTAGACATAGCATTCTTACAATCATTCAAAAATAATTTAGATATCCATCTCTTTTATTCATCCTTAGAGAATGGAATGGGATATTTTATGAAGGACTTAATGTCTATTTATCGAATTCATCATCAAGGAATTTGGAGTGGATTATGCATAGAAAACCAAAAAATGAATAGTTTCTTTGATGCTTATGAAATATATCAAAGAAGAAAAAACAAATATACAAGGGAATGGATTATTCGCATTTTAGGTGAACTTGTATTATTTTATATACGCAAAAAACACTCTTTTTCCCAAGCTGTAAAAATAATACCTATAGCAATTAGATATTGTGGATGGAGTAGTATCCTTGAAATAAACAAGTACATAATGAAAAAAATTGTAGATAGATATTTTAAATAAAATGAATATCCGCAAAATGCCAACCTGTAGGGGCGGGGTCTGCCCGCCCGAATACATCAACTGATATATCTGTGGGCGCATTTGGGCAGGCAGACCCTGCCCCTACAGGTAATTTGGTAAAATGCGGACATTCGATTAAATAATCCATGTCGTTTCGCCAGCAAGCCTTTAAAGGCATACTCTGGAACTTAGCGGATAACTTTTCCGTACAGATTATCCAGTTCGTAACAGGAGTCTATATGGCACGCCTCCTGTCCCCTTCCGATTATGGGCTGATGGGGATGCTGTTGATTTTTACCGCCTTGTCGGATGCCATTCTGAACGGAGGACTTTCTACCGCCTTGATACGGAAGACCGACCGCACGGATACCGATGCCGCTACGGCATTCTATTTCAACATTGGAGTCGGATTCATGTTATACGGAGGCTTGTTCCTTTCGGCACCGTCCATTGCCGCTTTCTACAAGGTTTCCTTGTTGCAAGACCTTATAAAGGTAGCCGCCATTCCTTTTGTGGTCAATGCTTTTTTCTTGGTGCAACGCACTTATCTGACTATCCGGATGGATTTCAAGACACAGGCTAAAATATCGGTGGTATCGGCATTGGCAAAAGGAGGCACGGGCATCGGCATGGCATACGCAGGTTATGGCGTATGGGCAATAGCTTGGTCGGGAGTAGCCGGAGCGGTAGTATCGTGCATGCTTTATTGGTGGCATTCGGTATGGAAACTTCGGTTCTGCTTTTCTTGGCGTTCGTTCCGCGAACTGTTTGGCTTCGGTTCCAAGCTGATGCTGTCGGGCGTATTGGATGTATTGGGCAACAATTTGTTCACCCTGATTATCGGCAAGAAGTTCGCGGCATCCAGCTTGGGCTATTATACACGGGCGTATGGTTATGCTTCCCTTCCGCCTACTGTGCTTACAGGAGTGCTTTCACGCGTCACTTTGCCTATGCTAAGCCAAATACAGGATGATAATGGACGTTTGGCAAAAGTTTACCGGCAAATGTTACGCTTAGCGGCGTTCATCGTGTTTCCATTAATGACAGGAATCGCATTGCTTGCCCGTCCGCTGATAGTGTTGATGATTACCGAGAAGTGGTTGCCTTGCGTAGAATACATGCAGTTGCTTTGTTTTGCCTTTATGCTTTATCCTATTCATGCGCTAAACTTGAACCTGCTTCAAGTGAAAGGCCGTTCCGATTTGTTCTTGCGTTTGGAAATCATTAAGAAAGGATTAATGTTGGGACTGTTGCTTGTCGCCCTTCCGTTCGGGATTCGTGCCATTTGTATAGGTGGTATTGTTTCTTCGTTTTTGGCTTGGATATTGAACACTTATTATACCGGGAAACTGATTCGGGTAGGTTTTTGGAAGCAAATGAAGGATGTGTTGCCCGTAATGGGATATACCGCTGTAATGGGAATAGCAGTGTATTTTGTCCGAATAAATACTGGAAGTGATGTTACCGGACTGTTATGGGGAACACTGGCAGGAATCGTTTCTTATATAATTGTGACGTTTGGATTTCGGGCAAAAGAAATGCGGTATCTGATGAATATCATAAAGTCTCATCATCCCGATTAATGAGAATCGGTGGGTGATAGATGAAATAGAGCAAGCTAAGGATGTAGCGTTGCAATTCATTATTTGCGCTATGTTTCGACGGGAAAGATATACACTTTCAGGTTTTCCTGCATTTGATTTTGCAACTACTCGCTTGGTATTAGCGAGAACAGCTGAGGATATGTCGGCTTGCTTTGAAAATATTTCTTCTTTTCAAAATACGATTGAAGTTATGTTCTAAATATCAGTTATAGATACTATTCTATTATGAAGTAAAACTATATTATAAATAATAATTAGATATGACATTTTATAAAAGTTTGAAAGAATGCTGGAATAATCAATTTAAAATTCCACTGAAAACTGAAGGGTATGACCCTTTTATTGATTTTTTGAAAGGAGTATGTATTTTTTTTGTAGTATTTGCTCATTGCTTTAGTATAGATAGGTTAGATGATCTTGTTTGGCCACTATGGGCGGTTCCAACAGTTCCTCTTTTCCTTATAATACAAGTATTTCATGCATATAAGAAAGGTATTGAAAATGTATCTTTTTCATATAAACTAAAGAAACTTTTCAATCGAATATTACGTCCTTTTTTAATTATTCTTTGCATTCAAATTATAATCGCATATTTAAAGGAACCTAATTGGCTGTTAATACTGAAAAGAATTGCTACAGAAGGAGGAGGTCTTGGTCCAGGTTCTTATTATATATATATATACATACAATTCTTTTTTTTATTACCTATATTTGCTTTTTTGTTTTGTAGATGCAAAAATATTTCTTGGCAATTTGTTATATTTATATCATTAAGTATGATTATAGAATTCGTATGCAGCTATTGGCATATGAAAGAATATTTATACACTTTGTTATTTTTTCGATTTACATTTCTATTTCTTTTAGGATATTTGTGGGTTAGGAAAGGTGTTGTAATAAATAAAATAACTTTAATGTTATCTTTTATAAGTATAATATTTCTTCTTTTTTTTACTTATACAAGAAATTCTCTAAACTTGGAACCCATATTTTATAAACATACTTATTGGTCATTCTATCATTGGGTTTGTTACTTTTATCCAGCTTATCTTTTCGTATTTATTCTTTACAAAACATACCTATATATTAACAAATGTTTTCAATCGCTATTTATAAAGATAGGAAAATGCTCGTATGAAATATTGTTGTGTCAAATGTTGGTATTTTCATATCTACCACTTACCGAAGATTTAAACTTTATAGGATGTAGATATATCACCGCTATATTAAGAATTATATTGGCCATTATTCTAAGTATAGGTCCCGTTTTTGCATATAAAAAGGTGATTGAACGAGTACGAAATATAAACTCATAACTTCAGAATTGATATTATAATTATATTTTTAATAAGTAACTTCAATAAAGTATGAATACCATAGAAATAGGATTCGACTTGGAACATCGGGATAAGTTGATAACCGTAACTTCTCCTTTGTTGCCCGATTTGGGAGAACTGGTAAAGTTTCTCGAACAAATATGGAAGTATAGATGGCTGACCAATAATGGCCCGTTTCATCAGAAATTGGAAGCAGAACTATGTAAATACCTGAAAGTAGGATATCTTTCGCTTTTCACTAACGGTACATTGCCTTTGATAACTGCCTTGCAAGCATTGCGAGTTACGGGAGAAGTCATTACGACACCTTATAGTTTTGTGGCGACCACTCATGCAATTTGGTGGAACGGACTAAAACCAGTGTTTGTAGATATTGACCCGGTGACTTGCAATATCAATCCGGATAAGATAGAAGAAGCCATTACTCCACGGACTACCGCTATCATGCCTGTACATGTGTATGGCACACCTTGCGATACGGAACGGATACAAGCGATAGCTGACAAGCATGGCTTGAAAGTGATTTATGACGCGGCTCATGCCTTTGGTGTGGAAGTGAACGGGAAATCTATATTGGAAGCTGGAGATATGTCTACGTTGAGTTTTCACGCAACCAAAGTGTATAATACGGTAGAAGGCGGTGCATTGATTACGCATGATAAAGAAACAAAACAATACATTGATTACCTGAGAAATTTCGGTTTTTCAGGAGAGACTGAAATCGTAGCTCCGGGTATTAATTCCAAGATGGACGAGATACGTGCTGCATACGGATTGATTAACTTGAAGCAAGCGGATGCGGCAATTGAATCCCGGAAGCAGGTGGCGATGTGGTTTCGGGATGCATTGAAGAATGTGAAAGGCATTTCTTATTTAGAGGATATGCCCGACGTAAAGCACAATTATGCTTATTTTCCCATTTTTGTAGATGCGGATGTGTATGGCATGACACGAGATGAACTGTATGCCAAGATGAAAATGAGGAATGTGTTAGGCAGAAGATATTTTTATCCGTTGATAAGCAACTTGTCGGTTTACCGCTCTTTGGAAACCGCAGACCCAAGTCATTTGCCTGTGGCTAATAAGATAGCAGATAGTGTCATTTGCCTGCCAATGTATGCCGGATTGACTAAAGAAGAAACGGATCGGGTGGTTGCGCAAATTATTAAATAAGTGTTTGACAATTAAATAAAAAAGACATGAAGAATTTATTAATTATTGGAGCAAGAGGATTAGGACGTGAAATGTATAGTCTTCGAGAGGACTATATTGGTTATAATGAGACATTTGTATATAAGGGATATTTAGATAGTGATAAAACTCTTTTAGATGGATATGAGGGTTATCCACCTATTCTATCTTCTGTGGAGGATTATGAAATTCAAGAAAATGATGTATTTATATGCGCTCTTGGAGATCCTAAGGCTAAACAAAAATATATCAACATAATTAGAGAGAAACAAGGCGAATTTATTTCTTTAATATCAAAGACGGCCACTATTTCTCCTCATGTAAAAATAGGAACAGGATGTATCATTTTTTCTCAATCTTTAATTACGGCCGATATAAAAATTGGAGATTTCGTTTCTGTGTTTCCTTGTGTTGTTATTGGACATGATGCTATTATAGAGGATTTTAGTGTGTTAGACAGCCATGCATTTATGGGAGGCTTCTCACATGTAAAAAAAGTTGCGCTTATTTCTACAGGTGCTAAAATTATGCCCCATAAAACTGTAGGTGAATATGCGGTAGTTAATGCTGGAAGTATCGTGGCACGGGATGTACCAGATAGAACTACGGTAATGGGTGTTCCTGCTATAGAAAGCAGAAGCTGGCTAAAAATGATTTTGAATCATAAAAGATGAAAGCTGCATATCCTCCTATTATTACTTTAGTTTCATTCTTTTATTTTGTTTCTTGTGATTCGAAGTTTTTTTCTACTGTTTCAGTTATAAAATATGAAAATTCGATTTCTTTTGAACCGGATAAAGGTGTATTGAGTAAATGCATCATAAAACCTTTGAACGGTATAGGTAACGGTCCATTGTATGGATATCAAAATGGTCGATATGCCATTGATTGGTCTACAGAATTTAACGAATTGGATATTCCTATTATCCGCTATCACGATGTAGAATACTTGAATCAACAAAATCAAGCTGTAAACATCAGTGCTATATTTCCGAATCTTGACGCAGATGAATCTAAATCGTCTTCTTACAACTTTTCTGCAACCGACCAATTGATGAAAGCCGCCACAGAAACCGGTGCCCGGATTATCTTCCGATTGGGAGAAAACATCCAGAATCTGGGTTCTGTCACAGGAGACAATACTCCTCCTAAAGATTTCGATAAATGGGCAAGGATAGCCGAACGGATTATTGCCCATTATGAAGAGGGGTGGAATAACGGTTTTCGTTACAAGGGTATAATGTGGGAGGTGTGGAACGAACCGGATAATCACCAGTGCTGGAACGGTACGTTCGACGCTTATTGTGAGTTTTATAAGACAGTATGGCGGTGCATACACGCCAAGCATCCCGATGCGGATATTTCGCCTTCGTATGCTTATAGCGCGGAAAACCGGGCGAAACTTTACCGTTACATACGGGATAACGGATTGGGAATCGGTCATTGTTTCGTGCATCATTATTGGAACGACTTTGCCGGAATCGGAGAAGATGCGAAGAAGTTGAAGAATGAATTGAAGCAGTATGGACTGGGGGCGGATATTATCATGAATGAATGGAATTATCTCTCCCCGGATGAGAAATGGAACAATTTAGCCGCTACGTTTTATGCGATTCAGACCCAGCAGGCTGCCGCTTGGTATGCCAAACAGCTCATCCACATGCAAGCGGCGGAAGACTTGGCAGGAGCGGTATATTATGTTTCGGACATGCCCGGATTTTGGACGGGGCTGTATAAGCGGAACAGTAAAGGAGAATTCGTGGTGCTTCCCGCTTATGATACCTTCCGGTATTTCGGCAAACTCTATAAGTTGGGTTATGAGGTGAAACCGGACAAGGTGCCGGAAGATACTTATGTATTGGCAGCTACGGACGGGAAGAAAGAAATGGGCATCATGGTAGTGAACGATTCGGACAAGTCTAAAGAAGTGGATGTCCGAATAAAAAATGTCCGCTTGGATGAATACAAGATACAGATGAAAGGCAAGAAGGTGCATGCCACGGGTGAGAAGATAAGACTTCGGCTATTGCCTTATGAAGTGTCTTTTGTGAATATATTAACCCAATAGGCTTCCGTTTTTGTGCACCGTTTTTGTGCACTTACTATTTTTTATATCTCTATCAAAACCCGTAGAAAAGCGTTTCTACATTTTTGACTTAATTTAGTAATCTTAGGAAACCGATTCGCAGTGATGCGCATCGGTTTCTGAAACTGAAGCTTTGTACCTTGCACGGTATAGATTTATTTTAGAGTATTCATGGATTTCGATTTACAAAAATACGCCCAATGGATTTTGAATTTGCCCTGCCATAACCTGTCAGTTTGGGGGCTTGAATCACTTTCCCGGATTCATATTTCCTTATATGGAATGATTGTAACCGATGCTTTAGATTCTATTTATGGAAAACGGGAAAAGTATTTTACCCGAATGAAAGAATTGTATAAGACTTGCAGCAATCGATATAAAAGAGCAGATATCATCGGCGCATGCCGGTTGACAGACGTAATGCAGTCGTTAGCTTATGCGCCCGGCGTCCTGGACTCGCAATGGCAGGATACATGCTACAGACAGATGTGGCAATTCGTAGAACAGAAAAGCCGGATAGTAAAAAACTGGGATATTCCCCAATGGTTGTGGTGTGTGGCTTGTTCTTGTTACCCTTTATCTGACGAATCGGCAGGAGAAGAATGTTTCTTGCGTTTCAGGCAACAACTGGAAAAATGGATAATCGACTGGGATACCGACGGGCAATGGCAGAACCTTTCTGTCTGCAAGGCTTTGCAACGACTCCGGGTATTGAACGGCAATTCTTATATGTTCTTGGATGATGCTTACGATAATATTATTTGCGCCATTTATCATTACTACCGTATGCGGGTGCCATTGAAAGGCAACATAGATACCTGTATAGTAAAACAAGCAGGCATGCTGTATGAACAAGCAGGCATTACCAAGGCATATCCGGCAGACTGGGACACGATGAAAGCTGTTGTCAGATTTATGTCTGCTTGCCTGTTGAAACTGCGTGCGGATAGCGATGAATGGCTTTACGCACTCTCTGTGCTTATCGAAAACAAATGTCAACATATAATGAAAGAAGTTTCCAGGCAAATAGATTCCTGTCATTATGTCTATCCATGAAAAATACGAGAAAGCTCTTCAGCTCTATGCTGAAACAGATTTGACTGGTGCGGAAATAGCTAAAGAATGTCAGGTCGCTGTTGCCGGATTCCGTGCCTATCTGTATCGCTACCACCGGTGGTTGGTCTTAAAACGGTATGGAATAAAAGAAACAGAAGTACCTGTCAAGCTTCGTCCAAAGAAAGGACAACGTCCCAGTTCGCACCAGAAATATAAGGATGCGGTAGCGGCTTGCGACAGTCTGACATATATCCGACTGAACATTTCGGAAATAGCCCGTATGTTTGGAGTCAGCGAAACCGGTCTGGGTAATTTTTTACGTTTGCATTATTCCGACATACTGGAACGCAGGGAAAAAGAAAGAATGAAACGAGGTATCGGTGACAACAAAAAACGAGGAGCCCGCCGGCATTCTGTAGAGATGTATGACAAAGCGGTAAAAATGTATAATACGACAGAAAAGACTATTTCTGAAGTGGCAGAAGATTGTAAAGTGTCATTGGGCGGACTGAGCCAATACATGCGTTTCTATCATAAAGCAGTTATCAGAAAACGTTCTGCCGAACGGGAAAAAGCCAAACGTCATAACCGGATAGGCCATCCGTCTGGAAACGGACGGAAACATATACCTGAACCTGAGACCGTGGAGAAATATAAGAAAGCCCTGGAACTGTATAAGCATACAAGCATGATAGTAAAAGACATTGTACAGCAGACAGGCGTCCCACTGGAAGGTTTCCGGTATTACCTGCGCACATGGCACCGCGATTTGATGTTGGAACGTAGAGGAGTCAACATTGCAACAGTGGATCGTGACTGTATAGACTTAAAACAAACCAAACGTTACCTGAAATCATCTGCGAGTAAATATGCCGATGCCATAGCCAGCCTGAAAGCAGGAAGTAAATCGATACAGCAGGCTGCAACCAACTTTGGCCTGCACCCTGAAACTTTCAGAATGTACCTGAAAGAACATGAACCTGAGCTTGCCATGCGGTACGGCATGATGAAAACCGCTGATGGGAAATATGTTTCAAAACTTGCAGCTGAAAAATATGCTGAGGCAATCCGGCTATACGAAACCACAACTGAAAACCTGAAATCCATTGCACAAAAATTGGGATTGGT
This sequence comes from Bacteroides sp. An19, assembly GCF_002160215.1. NCBI lineage: Bacteria > Pseudomonadati > Bacteroidota > Bacteroidia > Bacteroidales > Bacteroidaceae > Bacteroides > Bacteroides sp. An19. Next base: position 30,291 of record NZ_NFKD01000034.1, read on the forward strand.
CTACAATAGCTTAGGAGGGTATGTGAGGCGGAATTGCCCGGAAGCTATGGAACGGCACCAGGCATTATTGAAAAATCATCGGAAACATTAAGAAGCTGTTTTGAATTTCTCCAAAAAGTTTTTCTTGGCTTGATGTGTTCGTTTTCGTGTGTGCTTTGGGCGATTTTTTGGTCCTTTCCGCTTCTGTTCTTCGTCAGATAGCCCGCTATCTTCCTCATCACAGAAGCGAAAATGCCTCAAAAACTCATTCCAAATCATCGCACGATAAATTCAAAACAGCTTCTAAGAGCTCGTTTAAATTTTCCAATAAAGTAATATTCTATCAGGTTCTTTTGCGTTTGTTTCCGGTCTGTTTTCCCGATTTTATTCGTCAAATAGCCCGCTATCTTCCTCATCACAGAAGCGAAAATGCTTCAAAAACTCATCCCAAATCATCGCACGATAAATTCAAAACAGCTTCTAAGACGAGAAAAATTTTTTGTAGAATTATGTTTAAATACTGGCTCGAAACTAATTACAACCAACTTTTAATAGGGATACTTATCCTGTTGCTGATGGGAAATATAACAGGTATTGTAATAAATGTACAGGACAGACATAAACAAAAAGAAAAAATAATCCAGCTTCAACAGGAAATTGATTCCATTTATCATGAGATAGAAAAATGATGGTATTACCAACATCTCATAGTACGCATTTTTTTCTTTTTTGTTCGCATATCTGGACAAGATTCTGCATTTTTGCATACAAACAAGAAAATGCCATTCATGTCCTCTTATCCAATTAGAACATACCTGCACCGCCTATGACATAGAAGAAACTGTTTTGAATTTCTCCAAAAAGTTTTTCTCGTCTTGATGTCTTAAAAATGTAATGCGGCACGGATACGTGCGTAGGGGGCATCTTTCAAAATGACTTTTTTATTCCCATCAAGCAGGTAAAGCGATGGCATGGCTTTCAGGTCATAGAGGGCGTTTAGCTTGATAGCCTCACGGTCGGTGCCTACCATCCAGTTGGCCGGGAGGTTGGAGAGATCGCTACGCCATGCTTCTGGATTACCTTCGGTGTAAATGGCCAATACGGTGAGTTTCCCATCGGTTACAGCATCTGCCAAGGTCTGGTCGTGCAGCATGTCTTGCATGATTTCATGACAACTGGGGCATTCCGGATCATAGAATATCAGCAGCAGACGGTTGTTTGAGGCTGGAGTTTGATGAAGTTTGCTTGCCTGTCCGTTGGGTAGATAATACGTAAAGTCAGAAGCAAGTGTACCAGGCTGGTTCCGGCTGATGAGCTTTTGTTTGAAAGCCAATGTGCTTTTAGTCGCATCGTCTATGGTTTTGCTTTGCAGCATACGGTTCAGGTAAACAAGATACAATGCTTCGTTGTATAAGGGTGAGTTGGGATTGTATAAATATTCGTCGAACAAATGCATGAATGTTTTGCACGCTTCCCGTTGCTGTTCTATATGCGAGCAGAGAGCATCCAGACTCTTTGTGATTTCTTGTGAAGAACTTTCACCATCTGCCAGTAACGAGATGTGATTGACGAATCCTTGTTCAGTTATGTCACGGTTATTAAGTAAAGTCGTGTCGGAGAAGTTGAAATTATCCCAATAGTGTGCCAATAGAAATTCACGACGTTCTTCCGGCTCAGTCAACATCACTGGAATGTCGGGGAAAGGGAACTGTGCTTTGTCTGGTTGTGTGGCTACATTTTCTTTTTGTATGGACGTGTGTTCTTCGGTCGCATGCTGTTTTTGCCCGGAGGTGCATGAAGTTCCGAGAATGATGCATACAATTGCGATGTAGTAATAAAGGTGTGTTTTCATACCCATATTTTTTGAATATTACAAGTGCAAAGATACGATTTTATAAATGAAGAATGAAGGATTTAGCATAAAGAATCCTTGCAAATTTGGCTTGGCATACATTCTTTATCTTTAGAAGCTGTTTTGAATTTCTCCAAAAAGTTTTCTTGGCTTGATGTATCCGTTTTCGTGTGTGCTTTGGGCGATTTTTTGGTCCTTTTCGCTCCTGTTCTTCGTCAGATAGCCCGCTATCTTCCTCATCACAGAAGCAAAAATGCCTCAAAAACTCATCCCAAATCATCGCACGATAAATTCAAAACAGCTTCTTATCCTTCATTATTTTTCAGACCAGCTTGTAAACACCTCCGGCATAATTGCGGATGATACCTTTTAATTCCAGTTCGAAGAGGATGCCACTCATGCGGGTTATGGGGATATTGCTTTCTACTACTAAGCTATTCACTTGCATGCCTTCGGTTTGTTTTTGAAGGAGTTGTACTACTTGTGTCTCTTCCGCGTTCAGTTCGGGAAACAGTTGCCGCTGGATAGCCGCCGGTATTTCTTTGGGGCGGTTCCAGTTCATTGCTTTCACCAGTTCTTCGGCGCTTTGAAGTAAAATGGCACGGTTGGAGTAGATAAGCCGGTTGCAGCCTTCAGAGTAAGTATCGTCTACCCGTCCGGGAAAGGCAAAACAATCCCGATGATAACTGTCGGCTATTTCGGCAGTAATCAGTGAGCCTCCTTTCAATGCCGATTCTACTACGATAGTAGCGTCACTGATACCTGCTACAATCCGGTTCCGTTTTACGAAGTTCTGTCTGTCGGGATTTGTTCCGCTCATAAATTCGGTCAGCAGTCCACCGTGGGTTGTCATTTCAATAGCCGTATGCCGGTGAATATATGGATAAATCCGGTCTAGTCCGTGTGCCAGTACACCTATTGTATCCAATTGGTACTGCAAGGCTGCGCGATGGGCATGGATGTCAATGCCGTATGCCAGCCCACTGACGATAAGAGTATCAGGCATCAGTTCTTGCAGGTCGTGTATGAAGCGGTCGCACAAGGCTTTGCCATAACCTGTGGCATTGCGTGTACCTACCATACTGATGATGTGGCGGCTGTTTAGGTCGGCATTGCCTTGATAAAACAAGACCAGTGGAGCATCACTACACTCGCGTAACCGGGAAGGGTAGTCTTCGTCATCGGAGGTAAGGCAGGCAATGTGGTTTTTCTCGGCAAAAGTAAGTTCGGCTTCACATCTGCGAAGTATTTCCGGATGGTCGAATGCTTGTAGAAGTCTGGGGCTGACTTGGGGTAGTAAGTCGCGTAACTCTTTGGTATGTGTAAAGAGAAAGGTGGCATTCCCTGCCGCTTGTAGCAGATTGTGGGCATGATTGATGCCGATGCCGGGCAGTTGGGTCAAGGCAAGCCGGTAAAGTGTTTCTTGTGTGTTCATTCGTTGAAATAAGGTGCAAAAAGGTTGTTGAAAAGTTCACTGTCACTCAGCCGTCCGTTGATGAGGCATACGGTTTCAACTGTTGATTTAATGGCTATTTTCATATCAGGCAAACGGAAAATATCTTGGTAGAAGACATATTTGATGCCTTCTTTCTTCAGATAGAGTTTGGAAACAAATTCGTCTCCGCTTTTCAGTGGTGTCTTGAATGCCATGGTCAGCCGTGCTACTACCGGATCAATACCTTCTGTATGAAGTTTGGCAAAACTGATGCCGGCAGACAATAAAAATTCATGCCGGGTGTGTTCAATGTAATGTTGGTAGTTAGCGTTGTTTACGATACCTTGCAGATCGCATTCATAGTCGCGTACTTTCATTTTCAGTTCATAGATATATTTCATGAGTTATTGAGTTTTTAAGTTATTGAGTTTTTAAGTTATTGAGTTTTTAAGTTATTGAGTTTTTAAGTTGGCAAGTAAACAAGGCCTCGGATAGTAAAGGTATTTAAAACCTTGTCACCTCGTCACCTTGTTACCTCGTTACCTTTTTCATATATTCGTACCCGATTCTGCAATACAAGCATTTCTTTGGGTCGCAATAGTTCTTTTTGAGTTGGATAAGCGCCTGGCTGTCTCCGGCATGGTTGGCTTTCAGTCCACATTCCTGCCAAGTCCGGATGATGTAATTGTTTTCCGGTTTCAGTTCTTCGAGGAAGCGGTTGGCACGTTGGCAAAGGGCTTCGTTCGCTTTGTGTTTGCCATACGCATATAGAAAAGGAACTACCGTGTTGATGATAAGCAAGTCGATAGAATTGTTGCTTAACGTTTTCGGATGAGCGGGAGAAATTTCGCCGAATGTATAGTGTGTCAGCCAGTACTCGGAAGTACCTCCTCGGAGCAGTTCACGTACTTGCTTCAGGTTGTCTGTTTCCATCAGTTGAGAAAGTAATCCTTGTGAACGATGGTACAGGCAAGCCAATTGGGCAATACGTATATGTGGAAAATTGCCCGGACGCAGCCGGAGAAAACGCCAATGGCAGTCTGCCGAGGGAGTAAGTCCGAATTTATGGCTGAGGTAAGCATATTCTTTTATCAAGGCTTCGGTATAAGTGTCTATCGGAAGCTCCTGCAACAGTCCGGCTTGTCCGAAAAATAGGGCTTCTACCTGAAATAGACTATCGCGGTGCTTGTTGACTGCTGTTAAAGGTACGGTTTTTGCCCATAATTCGAAGGTGTCACTATTCACTCCGAAACCAAAATTGCGCGCCAGAGTGATAAAGAAAGCATTTTCCCAGTCGCTGTTGCAGGCTTTCAGTCGCTGGTGTATTTGTTCTGTCTTGCTTTCGAACCGTTCTACTTGCAAGGCGGATAGCCAGCTGTGCAAGAAGAACGCTGATAGGGAAGGAATCAGTTCATGACAAGCCGGATAACGGTCTTCCTGCAGCAATTGTTCGTAATGGGCAAGCAAGGCTGGCGGGCAATGCAGCTCCATTTGCGGGATAGGTTCGCCGTTGGTACGGACTGGGGAGGCATCCATTCGTGAAGCTACATGCAGAATGACTGAATCGTATGCCGGGTCAAGGTGGTGCCGGTGGGCAAACCAGTCGGATGCTTGCAGATGTATTTCCACGTTGCCTACCCACAGCACACCGTTTAACTTGATTTTGGCGTTGAAGAAATCAGGGCCTGCATGTATATTGGGCAGTCCCACGTCGATGATTTCCACTGTTTGTCCATCGGTTGTTTGTAGCGGCTGAAGGGCAAAAAGTTTGTGTTTCCACACGTAATGTAAGAGTTGTTCCATGTTAATGAGGTGTAAATGTTCGCTAAATGTAATGATTAATAACGAAAAACGCTATCTTTGTGGCTGAATTTAATTGATTTATTTATGAAAATAGCATTAATCGGATATGGAAAGATGGGTAAAGAGATAGAAAAGGTCGCTCTTTCCCGCGGACATGAAATAGTAAGTATCATAGATGTGGACAATCATCAGGACATCGATTCTGATGCTTTCCGCTCGGCAGACGTAGCTATTGAGTTTACAGCTCCTGCAGTGGCATACGGCAATTGTATGGAGGCTTTCAAGCAAGGAGTGAAAGTTGTATCAGGTAGTACTGGCTGGATGGGTGAACACGGTGATGAGGTGCGCCGCTTGTGCAAGGAAGAAGGAAAGACGTTGTTCTGGTCATCCAATTTCAGCCTGGGGGTAGCTATATTCTCGGCGGTTAACAAGTATCTGGCTAAGATAATGAACCGTTTTCCCAACTATGATGTTTCGATGGTGGAAACACATCATATCCATAAGGTGGACGCACCCAGCGGTACAGCCATCACACTTGCCGAAGGTATCCTGGAAAACCTGGACCGTAAGAGTAAATGGGTAATGGGTACCTTAACTGCTCCCGACGGTACTGTAAGTGGAACGACGGAGTGTGCTCCAGATGAATTGCCGGTCAGTGCTATCCGGCGGGATGAAGTGCCGGGTATCCATACTATCCGCTACGAATCGGAAGCCGATTCCATCATCATTACACACGATGCAAAAAACCGGAAAGGGTTTGCCTTGGGGGCTGTGCTGGCTGCTGAATATACAGCTGTTCACGAAGGCTTTTTGGGAATGAATGACTTATTTCAATTTTAAGGATCGGGTATGATACAAGCATCGCGCAGGCAATGGGTGAAATTCGGCATTGTCTTGTTTTTATACATTCTCTTTCTCATCTGGCTGAAAAGCTGGCTGGGTATAGTCGTCATCCCTTTTATCTTCGATGCCTATATCACCAAGAAAATACCTTGGACGTGGTGGAAAAAATCGAAGAATAAGGCGGTGCTCACGGTAATGGGGTGGGTAGATGCCATTGTGTTTGCATTGGTAGCGGTTTATTTCGTCAACCTGTATTTTTTCCAGAACTATGTTATTCCTTCTTCTTCGTTGGAGAAATCATTGTTGGTAGGCGACTATTTGTTCGTAAGCAAGATGAGTTATGGGGCTCGTATTCCACAGACTCCTTTGCATATGCCGCTCACTCAGCACACGCTTCCGGTCTTCAATTGTAAGTCGTATCTGGAATGGATTCATTGGGATTACAAGCGTGTGGGCGGATTGGGTACGGTAAAACTGAATGATATCGTGGTCTTTAATTTCCCGGCAGGAGATAGCGTGGCTACAGCCATACCTGCTGATGACTTGTACCGGTTGAGTTATGATGCAGGCAGACAATTGTCACAACAGGTCGATTTCTCGCGCTTGGATGCCGAGCAGCAACGGCAAGTATTTGATTATTATTACGCAGCCGGACGCAAGTATATCGATGAAAACCCGCAACTATATGGAAAAGTCATCGCACGTCCGGTAGACCGGCGTGAGAATTATGTGAAACGTTGTGTCGGACTTCCGGGGCAGACGCTTCAGATAAAAGACCGCATTGTATATCTGGACGGTAAGGCAAACAAAGAGCCCGACAATGTACAATACCGCTATATCGTACATACGAAAGGCATGTTACCCGATGACCTGTGTCACGAACTGGGTATCAGTGCAGAGGACCGGGCTATGTATTATCCCGAGGAATCTGTTTATAATATACCGTTGACGGAGAAGGCGAAAGCAGGTCTTTTGGCACGCAAGGATATCGTGGTCTCTATCGAAAACATGCCTGATGAGGCTATCGAAGGACTTTACCCCGTAAATAAGGTGACCGGATGGACACTTGACAATTATGGTCCGATATGGATTCCAAAGAAGGGGGAGACCATCGACTTGACTTTGGACAACCTGCCTTTTTATGAACGTCCGATCCATGCTTACGAGGGAAATACCTTGGAAGTAAAGGAGGGTAGAATCTATATCAACGGACAGGAGACCACCCGTTATACATTTAAAATGGATTATTACTGGATGATGGGTGATAACCGGCATAATTCGGCCGATTCCCGTTTTTGGGGCTTTGTGCCTGAAGACCATATTGTGGGCAAGCCGATATTTATCTGGTTGTCCTTGGATCAAGACCGTGGATGGCTGGACGGTAAGGTTCGTTGGAACCGGTTGTTTAAGTTTGTGGATTCGATAAAATAACATAGCGTGTACGGGTTGGCCAGGCTTTAGATACCTGATGTATTGAAAACCTGGTCAGCCAGTACCTGATTAATTATATGAATGCAAGCTGGAAAACCATACTGAAAGGAATTGCCGGATGTGTGCTGGCGGTAGTATTGGTGAAAGCTTTCCTTGTCACGTCTTGCTTTATTCCTTCGTCGGGAATGGAAAACAGCCTTTACGAAGGCGAAGGGGTATTGGTGAACAAGTGGAGCTACGGTTTGCGTATGCCTTTTCCATCGGTATTCGGATACTACCGTATCGGTTCTTGCGATATCAGGAAAGGAGATATAGTCTTGTTCAACGACCCAAGTCCGGGTAATCCGTCCCGATGGATGGAGGGGCGTGGTGTGTTTATCAGCCGTTGTATAGGTAGGGCTGGAGATACATTGTTGTTGAACCGCGAGCTGATTGATGCGGAAAATGAAGTCTGGAGTCCCGACAACAAAGCTTTGTATGTATATCCTTCGGCACAAGAAGATACTGTACAGGCAATATTGAAGGCAGTAGGTATTTCTGAGAATCCTTTGGTGGGATATACCGAGGAAGGCGATTTCATCCGGAGCTTCAGCCGATATGAACTGTATCTCGTTGCGCAAAAGGGAAAAGGGAAGGTAATTTTTACACCGTTGAATGCCAAACTAGCAAAGGAGGTACATCCTTATGTGGTGCCCGAAAAAGGTATTCCGGTGATGGTCTATCCTTGGAATGCGGTATTGCTTTGCAACACCATTGTGTCGCATGAGGGGAAAAATGCCACCGTGCAGGGAGATACCTTGTGGGTGGAAGGCAAGCCGGTACGCTCGTACACATTCAGTAAGGATTATTATTGGATGGCTTCGAATGACCCGGTTAATCTTGCCGACTCTCGTTTGTTTGGCTTTGTGCCCGAAGAATGCATCATCGGCAAAGCGTGGCGCATTTGGTTTACTACCCGGAAGGGGCGTTTCTTACAACGTGTAGAATAGAGAATGGAAAAAGAAATATTGTTAAGTTCGGCGTATCTGGCACCGGTAGAGTATTATACGAAACTCTATGCGTATGATAAGGTATATGTGGAACGGTTCGACCATTATGCGAAACAGACTTACCGGAACCGGTGTGTTATCGCTTCGGCGGCAGGACCGTTGGCTCTGACCATTCCTACCGAAAAGAGTGACGAACAGAAATGTTTGATGAAAGATGTGCGCATTTCCGACCATGGGAACTGGCGGCATGTGCATTGGAATGCATTTGTGGCGGGCTATAAGCACAGCCCGTTCTTTGATTATTATGCTGATGAATTCCAGGAGTTTTACAAGCGGAGGTATACTTTCTTGTATGATTTCAATGCCGGCTTGTGCCAGTGGATATGCAGGCAACTGGATATGCAACCTTGCATTGTACCTACTGATGATTTTTGTGTATCACCCGAAGGGGTAGAAGACTTCCGCGAACGGATTCATCCGAAAAAGCCTTTTGAGGCTAATGACCCGCGGTTCGTGCCTAAGCCTTATTATCAGGTGTTCGATGCGCAAACCGGTTTCCTTCCGAACCTAAGCATCATCGATTTGTTATTCAATATGGGACCCGAAGGATTACTGGTGCTGAAGGAAAGCTTTTATAATGAAGAATGATGAATGAAGAATTAAACTTGAAAACTTATAAACTTAAAAACTTATAAACTTAAAAACTTATAAACTTAAAAACTTATAAACTTAAAAACTAAAGAATACAACGATATGAACAATATGCCAACTGTAACAAAAAATCTACTGATTATCAATGTACTGTGTTTTTTTGGCTATGTCGTGGCAAAACGGTACGGAATCGACTTGAACGATATGTTGGGGCTGCATTTCTTCCTGGCATCTGATTTCAACCCGGCACAGCTGATTACCTATATGTTCATGCATGCCAATTTCCAACATATTTTCTTCAATATGTTTGCAGTCTGGATGTTCGGACGTACGTTGGAAAATGTTTGGGGACCGAAGCGGTTCTTATTCTATTACATCTTGTGCGGTATCGGCGCCGGACTGATACAGGAAGCGGTGCAATACATCGAGTATGTAGTGAGTTTGTCACAATACGATGGGGTAGATACCGGTATGGGTGTCATTTCGATGGCAGAATACTTGAATATGCTGACCACTGTGGGAGCATCCGGGGCTGTATATGCCATCTTGCTGGCTTTCGGTATGCTGTTTCCCAATAGCGAGATGTTCATCTTTCCGATACCGATGCCTATCAAGGCGAAATACTTTGTTATTGGTTATGCCGTACTCGAACTGGTGCTGGGCATCAGTGGGGGAGACGGGGTGGCACACTTCGCTCATTTGGGAGGCATGCTTTTTGGATTCATATTAATCATTTATTGGAGAAAGAAAAATGGCGGCGGACAGCAGATTTATTACTAACCTGAAAGAGAACTTCAGGCGTGGGGATATTGTGACCCAACTTATTTACATTAATGTCGGCGTGTTTTTGCTTGTTGCCCTGGTGAACCTTTTCCTTACCTTATTTAATATGGGGGGAGGACAACAGTGGATGAATTACCTCATGTTTCCGGCATCGTTGGAGAGATTTATCCGCCAGCCTTGGTCGGTACTGAGCTATATGTTCATGCATGCCGGTATTTTGCACATCCTGTTCAATATGTTGTGGCTGTATTGGTTCGGACGGCTGTTCCTGAACTTTTTCTCGGCAAGACACCTGCGTGGATTATACGTGTTGGGAGGCATAGCCGGTGCGGTACTTTATATGGTGGCTTATAATCTTTTCCCTTACTTCCGGGATGCAGTCGCTTTTTCATACTTGCTGGGAGCTTCGGCATCAGTACTTGCCATAGTAGTGGCTACGGCGGTGCGTGAGCCCGATTATTCCGTACAATTTATGTTTATCGGAACGGTACGCTTGAAATATGTAGCTATCTTTATGGTAGTGCTCGACCTGTTGTTTATGACTGCAGACAATGCTGGAGGACATCTGGCTCATTTGGGAGGTGCTTTGGCTGGATGGTGGTTTGCTTCTGGTCTGGTAAAGGGGCGCGACCTAACCCGATGGATTAACATGGCTTTAGATTTTTGTTCGGGTCGTTGGCGTCAGACTCCCCGCAAGCCGAAGATGAAAGTGCATTATGGAGACAAAGAAAAAGATTACGACTTCAATGCACGCAAGAAAGCACGTGCTGATGAGATTGACCGTATATTGGACAAGCTCAGAAAGTCAGGTTACAATAGTCTGACCGAAGACGAAAAGAAAAGTCTGTTTGATGCAAGCAAGAAATGAAAATCGTTAAGCATTTCATACTGACCATTTTGGCCTTGTCGAATGGATTGATAGGCATAGCCTTTCTGGTTTGTGCCTATAGTCCTTATATTTCTCCGGTAGAACATCCGGTAGGAGCGTGTGCAGGTTTGTTCTTTCCCATATTTATGTGCCTGAACCTGGCTTTTTGTTTCGTCTGGCTTTGCCTGAAGCCATGGGGAGTGTGTTTGCCTTTGTTGTTTTTTGCTGCCGCATGGAACAGCTTGCGGATATATTTCCCCGTAGGTTCTATCAAAGAGGGTACGCCAGGAGCGAAGAACCTGAAATTTCTCACGTATAACACACAGGGCATTGCTGCCGGCGAGAAAGGAGAAACCGACGGAGAGAATCCTGTATTGGCTTATTTGCGCAAGAGTGGGGCAGACATTATCTGCCTGCAAGAGTTTATGCCGGGAGCCCATGCTTCGAAGGCACAAATAAAGGAAGCATTGGCGGCTTATCCGTATTCGAAAACGACACGTACGGAAGGGGGAGACATCTTGGCTTGTTATTCACGCTATCCCATTTTGTCGGAAGAGCGCATTGCGTATGCCAGTCAGTTTAACGGGAGCGTGATGTATCGCTTGAAAGTGGACGAAGATACAATCGTAGTTATCAATAACCATCTGGAGTCGAATAAATTGGACAGTTACGACAAGAAGGTGTACAACGATATCTTGAAGTCGCCCACTGAAGGCAATGTGAAGAGCGAGAGCAAATACCTGTTGCGCAAACTGGCAGATGCTGGGGCACTCCGGGGTCCGCAAGCCGATTCGGTGGCACAGGCTATCCGGCGGAACCGCTCACGTTATATGCTGGTTTGCGGTGATTTCAATGATTCTCCCCTTTCGTATGCCCATCGGGTTATCGGTGAAGGGCTGTGCGATGTATTCGTAGAGGCTGGTGCCGGTCCTGGATTTACTTATAATCAGAACCACTTTTATTTTCGCATCGACCATATCTTTGCTACTCCGGCATTTCGTGTACTCGAATGTAAGGTGGACCGCAGCATCCGTGCTTCCGACCATTATCCCGTATGGTGCATCTTGGAGCGGTGAACCGTCTGGAAAACTTGAGATGAGGAAAGCACTTACTTACATGGGCTTATGCATATAGGTGCGTTGTCCGATGTACTTATATGCGTAGAGCCGCGCACTTATATGCAATCGGGTCACTTCTTTGTCTGAAAAGGATTGTTTCTTGATGCCTGTTGTTGTTGAAATCCATCTTTTTTTGCATTGAAATGCCGAAATAATTAAAATCCTTTTCTTCATGTAAATGAAAAGAACTATATTTGCAACCTTGAATAAACGCATATTAATTAAAAAGTAAATAATAAATTAAAGTAACATGCAAAACAAAGGATTCGTAAAGTTTTTTGCGCTATTACTGACCCTGGTCTGCTTGTTCTACCTTTCGTTTTCTTTCGTGACCCGCTATCACATGAATAAGGCGGAGGAAGATCCGAAAGGCGAGACACATTATCTTGATTCGGTAATGAACAAGAAGGTATGGCTGGGCAGTTATACGCTGAAACAATGTCGTGAGATGGAAATCGGACTGGGCCTTGACTTGAAGGGTGGTATGAACGTCATCCTTGAAGTTTCTGTGCCGGATGTAGTGAAGGCGCTTGCCGACAACAAGACTGATGAAGCTTTCAACAAGGCTGTGGCAGAAGCTGCCAAGAAACAGGTGACCAGTCAGGAAGATTTTATCACACTGTTTGTGAGAGAGTATAAAAAGTTGGTTCCCGATGGCAAGCTTGCCGAGCTGTTCGCTACACAGCAGATGAAGGACAAGGTGAATACTCGCAGCACCGATGCTGAAGTGGAAAGAGCTTTGCGTGAAGAAGTGAAGGCTGCCATCGACAACTCATATAACGTGTTGCGTACACGTATCGACCGTTTCGGTGTGGTTCAGCCCAATATTCAGGCAGTAGAAGGTTCGATGGGACGCATCATGGTGGAATTGCCGGGTATCAAAGAACCGGAACGTGTGAGAAACCTTCTGCAAGGTTCTGCCAATCTGGAGTTTTGGGAAACATACGAAGCCAAGGATATTGTTCCTATATTGATGTCGGCCGATGAACGTGCCCGTCTTGCGATGGGGACTGCTACGGATTCGGTGAAGACCGACTCGGTGGAAATGAAGAAAGAAGAAGCCAAAGCCGCTCTTTCTTCGAAAGACAGCCTGGCCGCAGTACTGAAGGGAGAGACGGCCGAAGCTCAAAGCACCGCCGATTTGGAACAACTGAAGAAAGAACATCCGTTGCTGGCTGTTTTCCAGCCCAACCAAAGCGGTATAGGAGCTATCGTAGGATATGCTGACTATAAGGATACAGCTGCCATAAACAACATCTTGAATCTGAAGCAAGTGAAAGAAATCCTGCCGCGTGACCTGAAGTTGATGTGGGGTGTGAAGGCTTCGGAAATGGACCAGACGGGACACATATTCGAATTGTATGCCATCCGCGTAACCGAGCGTAACGGACGTGCTCCGCTGGAAGGTGATGTCATCACAGATGCACGCGACTCATACGACCAGTTTAACAAGCCTTGTGTAACAATGTCGATGAATACCGACGGTTCGCGCCGCTGGGCTGCACTGACCAAGAAAAATATCGGCAAGGAAATAGCTATTGCACTGGATGGTTATGTATATAGTGCGCCGCGTGTAAATTCTGAGATTACGGGAGGTAATTCGGAAATCACCGGTAATTTTACTCCGGAAGTAACTAAAGACTTGGCTAACGTGCTGAAGTCGGGTAAGATGCCGGCTCCTGCCCGTATCGTACAGGAAGATATCGTAGGACCTTCGCTCGGACAGCAGTCTATCAATCAGGGATTGGTTTCGTTTATAGTAGCCTTGATTGCCTTGATGGCTTACCTCTGCCTGATGTATGGTTTTATTCCAGGTATGATTGCCAATTTTGCACTGATATTCAACTTCTTCTTTACGATGGGTATTCTGGCTTCGTTCCAAGCCGCATTGACATTGTCCGGAATTGCCGGTATGGTGCTTTCGCTGGCTATGGCGGTGGATGCCAACGTGTTGATTCACGAACGTACCAAGGAAGAGATGAAGGCTGGAAAGACAATGAAAGAAGCAATCAATGCGGGTTATTCAGGTGCTTTCTCGGCCATCTTCGACTCTAACCTGACATCTATCATTACGGGTGTTATCCTGTTCTATTTCGGAACCGGACCTATCCGCGGATTTGCTACCACATTGATTATCGGTATCATCTGCTCGTTCTTTACAGCAGTGTATATGACCCGTCTGGTTTACGAACATTTCCTGGCAAAAGGAAAGCTCCGTAACCTGACATTCTCTACTTCCATATCGAAGAACCTGTTCCAGAATGTGCATTTCAACTTTATGGGAATCATCAAACGTTCGTTTACCGTATGGGGTATTCTTATTCTGGTATGCGTGGTTTCGTTTGTGGTTCGTGGTTTGTCGCCCAGTATTGACTTTACAGGTGGACGTAACTTTGTTGTACAGTTCGACAAGGTGGTTCAGCCAGAAACCGTACGCGACTTATTGGAAAACAAGGTGGATGATGCCAATATCCAAGCCATTGCCTTGGGAACTGACGGACACCGTATCCGTGTGACCACCAACTATCGTATAGCCGAGGATGGTGCGAATGTAGATGCCGAAATAGAAGGTATTTTGTATAACGCTTTCAAGGAAGGCAATCTGTTGCCCGATGGCTTGACTCTCGAGCAGTTTGTTGACCGTGACAATACGGAAGGATGTTCCATCATCAGTTCGCAGAAGGTGGGTCCGAGCGTAGCAGACGACTTGAAGACATCTGCTGTATGGTCGGTCATCTTTGCCTTGATTGCTATCGGTCTGTATATCTTGATTCGGTTCAACAACATTGCATATAGTGTGGGTGCAACGGCTGCATTGGCGGTGGATACGCTGCTGGTAGTAGGTGCTTATTCTTTATGTTACGGTTGGATGCCGTTCTCATTGGAGGTAGACCAGACATTTATCGGTGCAGTATTGACGGTAATCGGTTATTCTATTAACGACAAGGTGGTTATATTCGACCGTGTGCGCGAGTTCTATCACCTGTATCCGAAACGTGAACGTACAAAACTGTTCAATGATTCTTTGAATACGACACTTGCCCGTACGTTGAATACCGGTCAGAGTACGTTGATTGTATTGCTTATCATTTTCTTCTTGGGAGGCGACAGCATCCGCAGTTTCTCATTTGCAATGATTCTGGGTGTGGTAGTCGGTACGTTCTCCTCATTGTTTGTAGCTGCTCCGGTGGCTTACCTGATGTTGGGAGGCCGGAAAGGACAGAAAGAAGAAACCGGAAAAGCCTGATAATATCATAATAAGGAATTGAGAAATTAAAGAAGTAAAGGAGTTAAGTCAATAGTCTGGTGGTGGAAAATCAGCTATAGGCTTAACTCCTTTATTATATAGACTCTTTTCTTCCTGTTTGCCCAGATGCAAATTCTTTCTTATCTTTGCAAAGTGCCGAGGTGACATTAGGCACTAACCGTTTTTTACGATAAACAATCTTAGAACAACAAGCATTATGTATACAGTCATCAAACGTATGGAAATATCGGCTTCGCACAGCCTGTCACTTTCTTATCCCAGCAAGTGCGAAAATCTGCATGGACATAACTGGATAATCACCGTATATTGCCGCAGCAAGGAGCTGGACGAGTGTGGTATGGTAGTTGATTTTTCTAAAATTAAAAAGATAGTAAAAGAACAAATGGATCACCGTCATTTGAATGAAGTATTCTCTTTTAATCCGACGGCAGAAAATATCGCTCGTTGGGTATGCGAACAGGTACCACATTGTTTTAAGGTGGAAGTAAGGGAATCGGAAGGCAATACGGTAATTTATGAGAAAGATTAACGAAATATTCTATAGCCTGCAAGGAGAAGGGGCACATGCAGGAACCCCTGCTGTATTTGTACGCTTTTCGGGATGCAATCTGAAGTGCGCTTTTTGTGATACATCGCATGAATCAGGAACGGAAATGAGCGATGAGGAAATTGTAGAAGAGGTATGTAAATATCCCTGCCGGATGGTTATTCTGACTGGAGGAGAGCCGGGGTTGTGGATAGACGATGCATTGGTTGATATGTTGCACAAAGCCGGCAAATATGTTTCTGTCGAGACCAATGGAACACAAATCTTGCCCGAAGCGGTAGACTGGGTAACCTGTTCTCCAAAAGAAGGAACAATTCTTCGCGTCAAGCATGTTGATGAAGTGAAAGTGGTTTATCTCGGACAAGATGTCTCTCCTTATTTATTAATAGAAGCAAAAGAACATTTCCTACAGCCATGTTCGTGCCAAAATACAGAAGAAGTGATTGAGTATATAAAGAAGCATCCACAGTGGCGGTTAAGCCTTCAGATACACAAATTGATAAACATCCCTTGATTTACGATTTTACGATTTACTATTTTGTCATTTGCTTAAAATAGTAAATCGTAAATAGTAAAATAGTAAATAAAAGTACCTCGGAGGGGAATCGAACCCCTATTTAACGTTTAGGAAACGCTTGTTCTATCCGTTGAACTACCAAGGCGAGTGTGCAAATTTACTGCTTTTTGTGCTAATTCCCATATATTTGCTCAAGAAAAACACAAGGACCTTACATTTTTTGTAATAGGCAGAGTCAACCAGCGAGTGCAACATTACGAAATATTTTTGAAAAAGACCTCAGCCGGAGTCGAGAAATTGAGTTTTTCTCTCGGTCTGGCATTAATTTTCTTCCTGATCTTGGTTA
>NZ_NFKD01000035.1:0-45188 GCF_002160215.1 Bacteroides sp. An19
GGTCTTTTTCGCTCCTGTTCTTCGTCAGATAGCCCGCTATCTTCCTCATCACAGAAGCGAAAATGCCTCAAAAACTCATCCCAAATCATCGCACGATAAATTCAAAACAGCTTCTTAAATTAATCAAAGAAAAATGTTATGGGCATTTATAATCAAATTCCCAAAGCCATATAATTGAAATATCTGATTGGATTATACTATCAATCCAGCCATCATCCTTTTATGGTTTCCATATCAAAACCGTACGTTCTCCAATTGAAAACCGTACGTTCTCGATATGGAAACCGTACGGTTTTGATATGGAGAACGTAAAAGGAAGACAGCTTGAAACAGATACTGAACCTTTCAATCATACATTGATTCATATCCGCTAAACAAATTTGAAGCTGTTTTGAATTTCTCCAAAAAGTTTTTCTTGGCTTGATGTATCCGTTTCCGTGTGTGCTTTGGGCGATTTTTTGGTCCTTTTCGTTCCTGTTCTTCGTCAGATAGCCCGCTATCTTCCTCATCACAGAAGCGAAAATGCCTCAAAAACTCATCCCAAATCATCGCACGATAAATTCAAAACAGCTTCTTATCGGAATTTTTTTTGCAGATCAAACATACACAAACCGAGAAACTTGCGTTATAGATAGAAAAAACATATACCTTAATTAATATGAGTTACACTAAACATTTCTATCTACCTCTTCTCCTGACGTGGCTAACTTGCGCCTGTGGAGAGTATCAGCTTGAAGAAGAGACGGGTGAAACCATCGAAAACGTCCCCCACACCGTACAAGTGGTCACCCGAAGCGACAACAACGCCCCTATTCATTACCCCCTCACTGTTTACCTGTTTAATGAAGAAGGTAAATGCATCCAGCAAGACATCATCGCCGATGAATCCGCATCATATAGCAAAAGCATTGCAGAAGGGAAATACACCATTATTCTGCTATCCGGCATCACGGAAGACGAATACTTCATGCCACTCGACATCACTCCCGAAAGTTACATCAGCATCAAGGAATCTAATTTTGCCAAAGCTCCCATCCAGATAGCACAAGCCCAAATAAACCTGACAAAATCAACAACAGTACAAATGACCCTGTCATACGCTGTAGCTTCTGTCAGTTTTGTTATCAATGACGTACCCGAAGAAGCCACCAACGTCAGTATAGACATATCTCCAGTCAGTTCAGGCATCGCCTTCAATAATGCATACAAAAACGACCAGCAATCATGTACCATACCTTGCGCAAAAGAAGGTAACCAATGGATGAGCGAAACCGTTTATATCCTTCCTCATGAAAGCTCGTCTACCCACCTGTCTGTACAGATAGACCAACCTGAAGGAAATAAAACCTACGGCTACACTTACCAATCAGCACTGCTAGCCGGATATCCATACCAGTTTACCGGCAATTATAAAGACGGAATCACGCTGAACGGAGAATTTCAAGCCGAAGGCTGGCACCCATTGGTAGGCGTAGAGTTCGGCATAAGCGAAACCATCCCCGATAATCCCGATGATACAGAAGAAAATCCTGGCACAATTACAGGAAATGCAGATACTTATTATGTATCAACATTACCCGAAGAAGAAGAAAGTATTTGGGAAAATTTCTTTGTATGGAAAATAACCGAAATTTCCGACACTGAATGCGAAGCCTTTCTTATTGCCCCTGAACAATGGGAAACACAGGCAGACAAAGGAGAAGAAATCCTGGCGGATTACGAAATAAGCGGTATCGATGGCTGGCGGGTATTCACTAAGGAAGAAGCCAAAAGCTTTATCGCTCAATATAGAGACCTCGATTTAAACCAATTGCTGCAAGATAACGGGCTGGCACCCTTCTATGGCAATGAAGATGATGAAGACCGATACCTATGTAATGATTGCCAGTCAAGTTTTGCTTTCTGGAGTTCAAGCATATCAAAAGTCGGCTCCAAACGTACCTATTACCTCCGTCCCGTAAAAACTGTACACCTGACAGTCAGGTAACAAGTCAAAATAACAAGACAAGATATCAGTTGAAATGTTTTTAAACAGCAGGCAACTGATATCTTGTCTACTCATTTACCGGCATATTTCCGCAATTCTTCTGCCACCAGTTCCAGTTCAGCATACCAGTCTTCACCGAACCGGCGGATAAGAGGTTCTTTCAAGAACTGATAAACCGCCACGTCTTTCTTTTCGCCCAACACTACAGCAGCCTTGCAAATATCCCAACGATGATAATTTAATGCCGTGTAAGGTCCGCACTTGCCAAGGCGGACCGGATAGAGGTGACACGATATCGGTTTGTAAAAAGCGCAACGTCCTTCACGAAAAGCTTTTTCTATGGCACAATAGCAATATCCCTTCTCATCGTGACAAGTGAATACACAATCTTTCCCGTTCACGATAGAAGTCACCAAGTCACCTTCCTGATCAGTATATACCACTCCTTGCCTGTCGATTATCTCCCGCGCCTCGGGTGACAAATCTTCCCATACCACCGGCAACACTTCTTCCAGTTTCTCCACTTCCTCCAATTCTACCGGAGCTCCAGCATCGCCCTCAATACAGCATACACCTTTGCAGGCATCTAAGTCACAAAAAAACTTCCCGGTAAAGATGTCAGATGAAACCACGACATCTCCAACTTCAATCATCATATCTTTTGGTGATTTATAAACAAAGTTCCTTTTTAAATAAGAAGGTATCAATTGATACGACAACAAGGCTTCAAGAATTCTAACTCCTCAAAAGCTTTGCCATCTTATCAACTGATACCCTTGTCAATTGTCTTTCTCAGATTATTTAATCAAATCTTTTCCTGTCATGTCTGCAGGTTGTGGCATCCCCATGATATGTAAAATAGACGGAGCCACATCTGCCAGTACACCGTTTGCCACCTGAGCATCCTTGTTTGCCGTCACATATACAAACGGAACCGGATTCAGCGAATGGGCTGTGTTCGGTGTACCGTCTTCGTTCAAGGCATGGTCGGCATTACCATGGTCGGCAATGATGATAACCTCGTAATCATTTGCCTTAGCAGCTTCCACTGTATCGCGTACACAGTTATCAATAGCCACTACAGCCTTCTCGATAGCTTCGTAAACTCCCGTATGTCCTACCATATCACCGTTGGCATAGTTCACTACGATGAAATCGTATTGCTGTGTATTAATTGCTTCCACCAGCTTGTCTTTCACCTCGTAAGCGCTCATTTCCGGTTTCAGGTCGTAAGTAGCCACCTTCGGTGACGGAACCAAGATACGGTCTTCCCCATCAAACGGAGCCTCGCGTCCACCATTAAAGAAGAAAGTAACATGCGCATATTTTTCAGTCTCAGCTATGTGGAGCTGCTTTTTACCATTCTTCGACAGATATTCACCCAGCGTATCTGCCACGTTTTCTTTCGGGAAGATGATATGAACCCCTTTGAACGAAGCATCATACGGCGTCATGCAGTAATACTGCAAACCTGGAATAGTTTTCATGCCTTCTTCCGGCATATCCTGCTGGGTCAGTACTACGGTCAACTCTTTCGCGCGGTCGTTACGGTAATTGAAGAATATCACCACATCTCCCTCTTTGATGGTACCATCGAAATTGGCATTGTTAATCGGTTTGATGAATTCGTCAGTCACACCTTCGTCATACGATTCCTGCATTGCCTGCACCATATCCGTAGCCTGCTTACCTTTGCCTTCTACCAGCAAATCGTAGGCTTCCTTCACACGGTTCCAGCGTTTATCACGGTCCATAGCATAAAAACGTCCTACGATAGAAGCAATTTTACCAGCCGACTGGGCACAATGTGCAGTCAGTTGTTCGATAAATCCTTTACCGCTCTTGGGGTCGGTATCACGGCCATCCATGAAGCAATGGATGAACGTATTTTCCAAACCATATTCTTTGGCGATATCACACAATTTAAAGAGATGCTCCAGCGAAGAATGTACCCCGCCGTTCGAAGTCAATCCCATAAAATGGATATTCTTGCCCTGCTCTTTAGCATAAGAGAATGCAGACACGATTTCCGGATTCTTCAGAATGCTACCGTCGGCACATGCGCGGTTGATTTTCACCAGGTCCTGATACACAATACGACCCGCACCGATATTCAGATGACCTACTTCCGAGTTGCCCATCTGCCCATCTGGTAAACCCACGTTTTCACCACTTGCCTGAAGCTGGGAGTGTGGATACGTAGCCAACAGGCTGTCCCAATACGGAGTAGGGGTATTGAAAATCACATCGTCTTTCTTGTGGTCTCCACAACCCCAACCGTCCAAAATCATTAAAAGAGCTTTCTTAGCCATAATCTTATTTTGTTTAAAAGTTGATATATCCTGTTTTACAACACGCAAAATTACAAAATCTCTTCCTTATAACATACTTTTTTAAATGAAAAATCGTTTAGAAACACAAGGGCACGCCTAATGGGCACGCCTAATGTAATCCCGATAGCGGTCAGAATGGTAATCCGTATTCCCACAAATGTTTTTCAATATCGGATAATCTGCACAAATTAGATGCATTTACCCTGTCAATCGTCCATTATCCATTGTCATTGACAAAGTTTTCTTTACCTTTGCCGATAAAAATCGAAAGATATGTTTACAGTAATCGGACTTATGTTGGGAGGAATGTGTATCGGCTTTTTGCTACGCAGGCGGCAACTTACTGGAATACACCAGATTATCACGGTACTTATCTGGCTCTTGTTGTTTTTATTGGGCATCGAAGTCGGGGAAAACCGGCAAATTATCGAGGGGCTTGCCACATTAGGCCTGGAAGCATTAGCTATCACCATAACTGCCGTTATCGGAAGCTGCCTGGCAGCCTGGGCGTTGTGGAAATCTGTATACAAACGAAAAAGAAGAGAGGCATGAAAGGAAGTTTGATTATTGTGGGCTTTTTCGCATTGGGATGTTTATGTGGATTATTCCATATCATCCCTGTTTCTTTGGCTAAGACTGACATTAGTTTTTACACGTTGTGTGCCCTGATGTTCAGTGTAGGACTAAGCATCGGCAATGATCCACAGACGCTGAATAATTTCCGTAGTCTGAATCCTCGTCTGGCATTTCTTCCCATAATGACCATCTTTGGCACTCTTTCTGCCACGGCACTGGTAAGCTTGCTGCTTCCACACCGCAGTGCAGCCGACTGCATGGCAGTAGGTGCCGGATTCGGTTATTACTCGCTGTCGAGTATCTTCATTACCGAATATAAAGGTCCGGAACTGGGCACCATCGCCCTCTTATCGAACATTTTGCGTGAAATTCTCACACTGCTGTGCGCACCACTACTGGTTCGCTGGTTTGGCAATCTGGCACCCATATCAGCCGGAGGAGCCACCACGGCAGACACCACCCTGCCTGTCATTACTCAATGTGCAGGACAGCAGTTTGCCGTAGTATCCATCTTCCATGGTTTTATAACAGATTTCAGCGTACCGTTTCTGGTGACTTTTTTCTGTTCGATTTAAAACATCTTCGCTACCCGCTCTATGCCTGCGACCAGCACATCGATTTCCTCCTTTGTATTATATAGCGCGAAAGATGCACGTACAGTACCTTCAATACCCAAACGATGCATCAAAGGTTCGGCACAATGATGTCCCGTACGAACAGCAATACCCAAACGATCGAGCAAGGTGCCCATATCAAAATGATGGATATTGCCAACCAAAAAGGATATAACCGAACTTTTCTGTGCAGCTTCGCCAAAGATACGCATCCCCCGCACCTCTTTCAGGCGCTGCATGGCATACTGCGTCAGTCCGTGTTCGTAAGCCTCTATCTGTTCCATCCCAATTGCTGATACATAGTCAAGAGCTTTTGCCAATGCCGTACTGCCAATATAATCGGGAGTACCCGCCTCGAACTTAAAAGGAAGCTCATTGAATGTGGTTTTTTCGAAACTTACGTTCTTAATCATTTCGCCTCCTCCCTGATAGGGCGGCAACTTATCCAGCCAAGCCTCTTTACCATAAAGCACGCCAATACCCGTAGGACCGTATACCTTATGCCCACTGAACACATAAAAATCGGCATCCAGTGCCTGTACATCTACCGGGATATGGGGAATACTTTGGGCTCCGTCTATCAACACAGGAACATTGTGAGCATGAGCTATCCGAACTAATTCACTGACCGGGTTAATAGTACCCAGTACATTCGACACATGAGCAACCGACACAATACGGGTACGCGGCGTGAAAAGTTTCTCATATTCAGCCAGCGACAGTTCGCCACGTTCATTCATCGGAATCACTTTCAAGACGATTCCCTTACGTGCTGCCTGTAATTGCCACGATACGATATTGCTGTGGTGTTCCATTACCGAGACTATCACTTCGTCACCTTCTTTCATCTGGCTATCGGCAAAGGTGGAAGCCACTAAATTGATGCTCTCTGTCGTCCCCCGTGTAAAAACAATTTCAGAAATACTGCGCGCATTGATAAACTTACGTACCGTTTCGCGTGAAGCCTCGTGCAGGTTAGTTGCCTGCTGCGAAAGGAAATGCACTCCACGGTGTACATTGGCATTCACCGAATAGTATTCATCGGTTATCGACTCCACTACACACCGAGGCTTTTGCGTAGTAGCCCCATTGTCCAGATAGACCAGCGGTTTGCCGTACACCGTTCGTGAAAGTATCGGAAAGTCTTCTCTGATTTTTGTTATGTCGTACATATTCAGATTTTGAGTTTTTAAGAGCCTGTTTTAAATGTTCCAATAAAGCAAGAAACTGTTTTGAATTTCTCCAAAAAGTTTTCTAGCCTTGATGCGTTCGTTCGCGTGTGCTGATTGGGAATGAGTTTTTAAGTTCTTTAATTCTCAAATCTTTTAACCACATCAACTTAAGAACTTATAAACCTAAAAACTCAAAAACTCATTTACATATCGCACATCCCTGGCACTTGTTCAGTTCGCCACGGAAACGCTTTTCTACCAGACGGTGCAGACGGTCTTTCAATGCCTCCATCCGGATACAGTCGATAACTTCACCCACAAAGGCAAACATCAGCAATAGACGGGCTTCCTTCAGGGGGATGCCACGCTGTTGCATGTAAAACAATGCATTCTCGTCAAGCTGACCTACCGTAGCACCGTGCGAGCACTTCACATCATCGGCATAAATTTCCAGCTGAGGCTGCGTGTACATCCGTGCTTCACGGGTAGCACATAAATTTCGGTTGGTCTGTTGCGAAGACGTATGCTGAGCACCTGGACGAACCAATACTTTTCCGGCAAAAGCACCTGTCGCCTGGTCGTCGAGCAC
This sequence comes from Bacteroides sp. An19, assembly GCF_002160215.1. Classification (NCBI taxonomy): domain Bacteria; kingdom Pseudomonadati; phylum Bacteroidota; class Bacteroidia; order Bacteroidales; family Bacteroidaceae; genus Bacteroides; species Bacteroides sp. An19. The sequence continues at coordinate 7,272 of NZ_NFKD01000035.1, forward strand.
ATACTTAAAAAGCTCGTTGCTTGTACAACCAGGCACTTTATGGTCGATAAAAGTATTGTTATCTACCTGTTCGTTCTTGTCGGCTATTGCCATACCACAAAGGTTCACCTCGGCTCTCTCTCCCGATAGTGTCACACGGGTAGTATTCCGGGTAGTTCCATTATGCAACGTAATGCCATTCAGCAAGACATTGCTTCCTGCCTGCTGATCGACAAACAACTGATTGAAACGCACCGTACTGTTGTGAGTTTCTTCCAACTCATAAAGGTCGAATACAGCATTCTCCCCCACAAAAACTTCCGTCACTTGCGTGGAAAGGAAGTTCACATTATCCATTGCATGGTCGCATACCAGCAGCTTCGCCTGCGCATCTTTTTCTACGATAACCAATAAACGGCGGTTCACCATAAAATCAACATCGGCACGCAGGATATTTACCAACTGGACAGGCCGTTCCATCACCACGCCACTCGGGACATACATCAGCACACCGTCTTGTGCAAACATCGTGTTGAACGCGGTCAGCCCGTCTTGCGATGTATCGGCAAGCTTTCCATAATACGACTTTATCAGGTCCGGATAGAGTCTGGCCATATCCTTCAAGCTACCGAACAATACTCCTTCGGGCAATTGAGCCGAAGGATGCACATGCTTATCAAACGTGTCATTGACTACGAAATAAAGCGAAGTACTCATATTCGGCACATCACACTTGAACACTTCATACGGGTTGACAGGAAATTCCAACCTGTTCAGATTCAACCCGAAGTCGGGAGCAAAATACTTCCCCACCTCCGTATATTTATAATCCTCCTCTTTACGCGTAGGAAAGCCCAAGCGTTCGAAATCGGCAAAAGCCTTGGCACGCGGGGCATTCATCGCCTCAGCACTGTTACGGCAGAGAAGTGCCTCATACTGCGTAAAAAGGTCGATATACTGTTGTTCCGCTTTCATACACTTACTCTCCCAATTCTTTCTTGATCCAGTCGTATCCTTTTTCTTCCAGTTCCAGTGCCAATTCAGGTCCAGCCGTTTTCACTATGCGTCCTTTATAAAGCACATGTACTATATCTGGCTTGATATAATCCAGCAAACGTTGGTAATGGGTAATGACAATGCAACTGGTTTCCGGTGTCTTCAATTTGTTCACACCTTCTGCCACAATGCGCAATGCATCGATATCCAGCCCCGAATCTGTTTCATCCAAAATGCTCAGCTTCGGTTCCAACATAGCCATCTGGAAGATTTCGTTCCGCTTCTTCTCACCACCCGAAAAGCCTTCGTTCACCGAACGGTTTGCCAACTTGCTGTCCAATTCCACTACCTCGCGCTTCTGGCGCATCAGTTTCAGGAATTCGCTTGCCGTCAGTGCAGGAAGCCCCTTATACTTCCGTTGCTCGTTTACTGCCGTGCGCATAAAGTTCACCATGCTCACTCCCGGAATCTCTACCGGATACTGGAACGATAAGAACAATCCTTCATGGCTCCGGTCTTCCGGACTCATAGCCAAAAGGTCTTTCCCGTCGAAAGTGACCGAACCGCGAGTCACCTCGTATGCCGGATGTCCTACTAATACATTACTCAGCGTACTCTTTCCCGAACCGTTCGGTCCCATAATGGCATGCACTTCGCCAGTCTTCACACTCAGGTTGATTCCTTTTAATATCTCTTTGCCGTTAATCGAGGCATGTAAATCTTTTATTTCTAACATAAACTTTTATAAATTAAGAATGAAGAATGAAGAATGAAGAATCAACAGATTCCTCATCCCCCATCCCTCATTGCATATTTAATTCATCATTCTTCATTCTTAATTCTTCATTATCCTACGCTTCCCTCCAACGAAACCGAAAGCAGCTTTTGCGCTTCCACGGCAAACTCCATCGGGAGCTTGTTCAACACTTCTTTAGCATATCCGTTCACAATCAAACCGACTGCATCTTCGGTAGAAATACCACGTTGGTTACAATAAAAAAGCTGATCTTCTGATATTTTCGAAGTAGTAGCTTCGTGTTCTACCACTGCCGTCTCGTTATGGATATCCATGTAGGGAAATGTATGTGCGCCACACTCGCTACCCAACAAGAGTGAATCGCACTGGCTATAGTTGCGCGCACCATCCGCCCGTTCAGCCACACGCACCAGTCCACGATAAGAGTTCTGACTTCGTCCGGCACTGATGCCCTTGCTGACGATGGTAGAACGAGTGTTACGTCCCAGGTGAATCATTTTCGTTCCCGTATCTGCCTGCTGGTAATTGTTCGTAACCGCCACTGAATAAAATTCGGCAGTCGAGTTGTCACCGCTCAGAATACAGCTGGGATATTTCCAAGTAATGGCAGAACCGGTTTCTACCTGCGTCCATGATAACTTACTGCCTTCACCTTTACAAATGCCCCGCTTGGTAACAAAGTTATATACCCCTCCCTTACCCTCGGCATCACCGGGATACCAGTTCTGCACTGTAGAGTATTTCACTTCAGCACGGTCAAGCACCACAATTTCCACAATAGCTGCATGAAGCTGATTCTCGTCACGCATCGGAGCCGTACATCCTTCCAAATACGACACATAACTGTCATCATCTGCCACAATAAGTGTCCGTTCGAACTGTCCGGTACCAGCAGCATTAATACGGAAATAAGTAGAAAGTTCCATCGGACACCGGACACCTTTAGGAATATAAACAAACGAACCGTCACTAAACACTGCCGAATTGAGAGCTGCAAAGAAATTGTCACGATACCCTACTACCGAACCTAAGTATTTCTTTACCAAGTCAGGATGTTCGCGTACCGCTTCACTGATAGAGCAAAAGATAATGCCTTTCTCCATCAATGTTTCCTTAAAGGTAGTCTTTACCGACACCGAATCCATCACCGCATCTACCGCCATACCACTTAATGCAAGCTGTTCTTCCAACGGAATCCCCAGCTTATTGAATGTTTTCAACAGTTCGGGGTCTACATCATCAAGACTCTTCGGACCCTCTTTCTTACGTGTAGGGTCGGCATAATACGATATAGCCTGGTAGTCGATATCAGGAATCGTAAGATGTGCCCAGGTGGGCATATCCATTGTCAGCCAGTGGCGGTAAGCTTTCAGGCGGAAATTAAGCAACCATTCAGGCTCGTTCTTTTTTGCCGAGATAAGCCTTACCACATTTTCGTCCAGCCCACGATCGATAATATCGGTATGAATGTCCGTAGTGAAGCCATATTTATACTTCTCACGGGTCAGTTCTTTTACATATTTATTGGGTTCTAACTGCATAGTTCAGTCGGTTAAATGATTAGTCATATCTTTCATTGCCGGGTAGAAATAGCCCGACACATCCTTCACCGGAATATAGAACAACGATTGTTCCTTTGTGGTTCGGCCGATTAAATAATCTTCACCATCGGCAAATGCAAGGATACGAAGCACAATACTTAGCAGCAATACAAATTTCAAGCCTCCCAACCCTGCTCCCAGACACCGGTTTACGAATCCCAACCGAAGCCCTTCGGCAAGCCGGGTGAGCAACGAGCCAAGTATCAGAAAACACAAAGGCACCCCTACACCGATAAGCACGAAAGCCAAGCCACGTGCCAGTGCCACCGAGGTACCTAACGCTTCGCCTAGCCGGTCACCTACGGCCACAAACAGAGCACGCGCCAGCAACAAGCCAGCCAAAAGCCCTACGATGGAAGCCAATTGACGGATGGCACCTTTCCAAAAACCTACCGCCGCCCCCATTGCCACTATTGCCGTTATTAACCAATCCAGCGAAGACACTTCCTAATTAATAATTAATTAATACTTAACAATGAATAACTAACAGTGAACTATGAATAACGGTGAGACAAACATAGTTCCGTTATTCATAGTCCACTGTTAGTTATTCATTGATTACAACGTTTGTTTTACTTCCACTTCTTCGTAGGTTTCTATCACATCACCCACCTTGATATCGTTGCAGTTCGTAAGACTGATACCACACTCGAAGTTGGTACCCACCTCCTTCACATCATCCTTAAAGCGTTTTAAGGCATTGATGTTTCCTGTATAAATCACGATACCGTCACGGATCAGACGTGCCTTGTCGGTACGTTTCACTTTGCCGGTCTTTACCATTGCACCGGCTACCATACCCACTTTGCTGATATTGAATACCTCACGCACTTCAATAGTGGCAGTAACCTGTTCTTTCACCGTAGGAGCAAGCATACCTTCCATTGCAGCCTTCACCTCTTCGATAGCATCGTAGATGATGGAATATTTGCGGATATCTACACCTTCCTGCTCGGCAAGCTTTGCCGCACTGCCCGAAGGACGCACCTGGAATCCCACGATAATGGCGTTCGAAGCTGCAGCAAGCGATACATCCGACTCCGAAATCTGTCCTACGCCCTTATGAATGACATTTACCTGTATCTGTGGAGTAGAAAGTTTGATAAGTGAATCGCTCAATGCCTCTACCGAACCGTCCACGTCACCTTTCACAATGATGTTCAGTTCATGGAAATCACCTAATGCCAGACGGCGCCCTACCTCATCCAGTGTCAGCATCTTCTGGGTACGCAATCCCTGTTCGCGTTGCAACTGTTCACGCTTATTGGCAATCTCACGTGCTTCCTGTTCACTATCAAATACATGGAATGTATCACCCGCTGCCGGAGCACCATTCAATCCCAAAATCAATACAGGCTCCGACGGACCGGCCTCTTTCATGCGTTGGCCACGCTCGTTGAACATAGCCTTCACCTTGCCATAATATTTTCCAGCCAGCACGATATCACCTACGTGAAGCGTACCGTTCGATACCAGTACCGTAGCTACATAACCACGTCCTTTATCCAGCGAAGATTCAATGATAGAGCCTGTAGCTTTACGGTTCGGATTCGCTTTCAAGTCAAGCATCTCGGCTTCCAGCAATACCTTTTCCAAAAGTTCTTTCACACCCGTACCTTTCTTGGCCGAAATGTCCTGCGACTGGTACTTGCCTCCCCATTCTTCTATCAGGAAGTTCATCTGTGCCAGCTCTTCCTTTATCTTATCAGGGTTGGCATTGGGCTTGTCTATCTTGTTGATAGCAAACACAATGGGCACGCCTGCCGCCATCGCATGATTGATGGCTTCCTTGGTCTGCGGCATCACGTTATCATCTGCTGCAACAATGACAATCACCACATCTGTTACTTTTGCACCGCGGGCACGCATAGCCGTAAATGCTTCGTGTCCCGGAGTATCCAGAAAAGTAATGTGGCGCCCGTCCTCCAGCTTCACGTTATAAGCACCAATGTGCTGTGTGATACCTCCAGCCTCACCAGCTATCACATTCGCTTTACGGATATAGTCGAGCAACGAAGTTTTTCCGTGGTCTACGTGACCCATTACCGTTACAATCGGTGCCCGAGGCTGCAGGTCTTCTTCTGCATCAGCTTCTTCCTCAACCGCCTGTGCCACTTCTGCACTTACGTATTCCGTCTTGAAGCCAAATTCCTCTGCTACCAAGTTTATGGTTTCAGCATCCAGACGCTGGTTGATAGACACCATGATACCCACGCTCATACACGTAGAGATGACTTGCGTTACCGGCACGTTCATCATGTTCGCCAATTCATTAGCAGTCACAAACTCGGTCAGCTTCAATACTTTGCTTTCTTCTTCCTGCTGTTCTTCCTGCTCCAGCTGGCGGTTCTGTATGATTTCACGTTTTTCTTTCCGGTACTTGGCAGCCTTATTCTTTCCCTTGCTGGTCAGGCGTGCCAAGGTTTCTTTCACCTGTTTTGCTACATCCTCGTCACTCACTTCAGGTTTTGCTACGGCTTTCTTAAAACGGTCTTTGGCATGCTTGCCGCCCCCTTGGGCATTCTTTCCCGATTTTCCACTACTTTCTCCACCCCGCGAAACCTGACTTGCAGCTGTATTGATGTCCACACGTTCTTTTCCTATACGGTTACGTTTCTTCTTACTGTTTGCCGTGTTATCACCATCTCCTGCTTTTTCAGTTTTTTCATCGGTTTTCCGTATTTCCTTAATAATGGCATCTTTCATCTGCCGGCGTTGCTCTTGCCGCTGGCGGTCTTTTTCCTCCCGTTCCTTACGTTTTTCTTCTTTTGTTTTTTTCTTCGGGCGAGTCGACTGATTCAGCGTAGCAAGATCAATCTGTCCCACTACATTGATTTTCGACTTGAACTCGGTAGGACGTATCTTGAATATCCCGTCTTCTGTCTTACCCTGCACATTCTGTGCCTCTATTGTTTCTTTCTTTTCTTCCATCGGCTCCGGTTTCTGTTCCTCAGCTTTTTCTTGTTCTGGTTGTTCCGGCTTTTCATCCGGCTGTGCTGCCGGTCGGGGAGCCGTCCCCGTTTCCGTTACTTCAGGCTCCGCCTGCGGTTGTACAGGTTTCACTTCCGTATCTGCCTGCTGTTCTTTTCCTGAAGCAGAAGAAACCTTTGCATCCTTTTCTTTTGCGCTTGCCTGTCCGCCTGCAGACTTCTTTCCAGTACGCAGACTGTCCAAATCAATCTTTCCTACGGGCTTGAAGCGTGGACGGCTTTCCTCTGGCACTTCTATTTCTATCATTTCAGGCTGTGCCTTTCCCCCGTGCAGGTCTTCTATCGAAACAGAAGCCTTACTACGCTCTTTATTCTGGCGTTCCTGAAATATTTTTTCCGACTCTATCTTCAAATCCTTGTCTTTGCTGAATTCTTTTACGAGTGCAGCATATTGTTCATCAGTTATTTTCGCATTCGGATTCGCTTCCACAGCATATCCCTTCCGTTGCAAGAAGTCGACCGCTGTAGCTATCCCCACATTCAAATCTCTTGTTACTTTATTCAGTCTTATCATCATTCCCTTTACAATTTACCATTTACAATTTACCATTCGGGCATTCACCGTTTGCAGTCTACCATTTCGGGACCATTTACAGATGTACAATTCTGCGCACTGTAATAAAGACAAATTGTAAATTGTAAATGGTAAATGGCAAACGTTACTGGTTGCCTTCAAACTCCGCCTTCAGTATTCTCAAGACATCGTCTACCGTATTCTCTTCCAAGTCGGCTTTCTCAATCAACATCTCACGCGGAGCGTTCAGCACACCCTTGGCTGTATCGATGCCAATGCCTTTAATAGCATTTATCACCCATTCGTCTATCTCATCCTTGAATTCGTCAAGATAGATATCCTCATCTACTGTACCTTCTTCCACCTCGCGGTATACGTCTATCGTGTATTCGGTCAGCATACTTGCCAGCTTGATGTTCATACCTCCCTTACCGATAGCCAGTGATACTTCTTCCGGTTTCAGGTACACTTCTGCCTTCTTCTCTTCTTCGTGCATCACGATGCTCGACACCTTGGCAGGGCTCAGTGCACGCTGGATAAACAGCTGCAAGTTGGCCGTGTAATTGATAACATCAATGTTCTCGCCCTGCAACTCACGCACTATACCGTGAATACGCGAACCTTTTACTCCCACACACGCACCTACCGGATCGATACGATCATCGTATGACTCTACTGCAATCTTTGCCCGTTCGCCGGGAATACGTGCTATACGCCGGATAGTAATCAACCCGTCTGCTATTTCAGGCACTTCCTGTTCGAACAACCGCTGCAGGAACATCGGCGAGGTACGGCTCAAAATGATTTTCGGGTTATTGTTCTTGTTGTCCACCCGTGCTACTACGGCACGTACCGTTTCACCTTTACGGTAAAAATCACCCGGTATCTGTTCGGTACGCGGCAGCAACAATTCGTTCCCTTCATCGTCCAACAGCAAGATTTCCTTCTTCCATATCTGGTATACCTCGGCAGCCATCACCGTACCTACACGGTCGATATACTTGTTATACAAGCTATCTTTCTCCAGCTCCAATATCTTCGAAGCGAGCGTTTGCCGCAGGTTCAGGATGGCACGCCGCCCAAACTTCTCGAAGATTACCTCATCGGTCACTTCCTCACCCACTTCATACGAAGCATCTATCTGCCGTGCTTCACTCAGTGCTATCTGTCGGTTAGGGTCGGTCAAGTCTTCATCTGCCACCACCTCACGGTTGCGCCATATCTCGAAATCCCCTTTATCGGGATTCACAATTACATCGTAATTCTCATCCGAACCGAACATCTTGGCTATCACGCTGCGGAACGACTCTTCCAGCACGCTTACCATCGTGGTGCGGTCTATGTTTTTCAACTCCTTAAATTCCGAAAACGTGTCAATCAAACTGACTGCAGGTCCTTTCTTCGCCATAACATCTATTTAAAGCTAATTAAGTATTTGGTGTATTTTATCTCATCGTATGCAAAAGCCTTGTCCTGTTCCTCCAGCCGCGGACGTTTCGCCCCTTCCGGCTTCACCTTCACTTTTATCGCAATCGTAAAACCAGCTTCGTCGGCTGCTTTCAGGATACCGGTCCATTTCTTGCCGGCAGCATCCATCACCTCTACCTCTTTACCGATATGCATCAAGTATTGTTTCAACACTTTAAAAGGCTGTCCGATACCTGCCGAACCGACCTCCAGTTCATAATCCTCTTCTTCCCGGTTCAGCCGCGACTCGATAAACCGGCTCAACTCTACACAATCGTCAATCCACACCCCTTCGGCATGGTCTATTTCTACTACGATTTTGTCATCTGGGCTTACAGAGACATCTACCAGAAAATAATCTTTCCCGTCCAGCCATTCTTCAACTATACGGGTCACTGCTTGTTTGTCTATCATGCAATATTAATAGTGAATAAAAAAAGGAGCCTTACCGCCCCTCCACCTTCTTTTTCATCTCGCCTGCAAAGATACAAATAATCTGACGCACTACAAAATATAAGAATAATTATTTCATTTTTAATTCAATTTAACACAGCTGGATTCCTGCCTTATCCCTTCTTGGCTTTCCGGTAAGCATAAGGCGACATGCCCATAATCTTGTTGAACAGACGCGAAAAGTAATAGGCATCATCTATGCCTACCTTGTAACAGATCTGATTGACCTTCATGTCTGTCGAGTCAAGCAAGAAACAAGCCTCCTGTATCTTCATCAAGTTGAAATACTCCAACACACTGTGTCCCGTCTTCCGTTTGAACAACATCGAGAAATGTGAAGCCGAATAACCACTTTGCGCCGTCAGCTCCTGAAGTGTAAGCCGTTTTTCCAGATTCTCTTTCATATAATGTATAGTCACATCAACAAGTCCTTCATCATCTGTCCGCCCACCATAAGCCGCACGGTATTGTTGGACATAACGCAACGAGCCTAAATAATGATGAAAAAGCGAAGATGCATAATACAGATTCTCGTTGCTATAGCCCGACTTCAGTGTAAGAAACTGTTTTGAATTTCTTCAAAAAGTTTTTCTCGTCTTGATGTATCCGTTTTCGTGTGTGCTTTGGGCGATTTTTTGGTCCTTTCCGCTTCTGTTCTTCGTCAGATAGCCCGCTATCTTCCTCATCACACAAGCGGAAATGCCTCAAAAACTCATCCCAAATCATCGCACGATAAATTCAAAACAGTTTCTAAGAAAAATCTCCTCAAACAAGTTGATGCGATTATTGATGCGCGAATGTTTCTCGGGCAAAATTTCCATAGGCTGCGCAGCATTTTTAGCATAACAAGAAGCCAAAGTTCCCTTGAAATGAATCCAATAAATCGTCCATGGATTACCCTCGTCTGCCCCATAGGCATGTGGCATTCCTGCCGGAAGTATAAAATACTGGTTTTCGTGCACCTCGTAAGTATATCCGTTAACACGGTACCAACCCGCTCCATCTATACAATAAATGAACACAAACTGATTGATAGGAGTTGTCCGTTCCCTAAAGTGATGACTTGCCTTCGGGTAATAACCGATATCAGTAATATGGAGGGCGGCGAGCAACGGGTCTTTTTCCATAAACTGGGTAATGAGCTGCGGAAGCACCAACGCCCTTTCACCGTCAAATCCGTCTTTCAATCGTATCATGGCAGAAATATCTAAAGTTGTTTTACGTGCCGAATATACAAAATTATTTTGTAATTCCTATCTTACAATCTCTTGCAATATCACCATCAAAAACATAAGGGCTTTAGATGTTATTTCGGTTCGGCGATTAAGTAATAACATTCTTCATGAAAGTCATCACCCTCGATATGAAGAAGCGCTACACGTGTAGTATCATTGCCGTAAGTTTCCACGATGCTGGCATCTTCGGGCAATGTCTTGAAACTGGCGGTTGTCTCGGATGTTTTTTCCAAATATTTTGTCAGCAGCCAACGCAGCCCGTCTTCCTGCCTTTGAAGATTTTCGGCATCAGTAAGATGGGATGCGACCGCTACCCTGATTTCCACGAAAGGGGTATTGTTGCGCTGTTGGGTGTTGGTCAACAGAAACTCATAACGGGTATCAAGTACACAATAAATGGTGTGAGTCTGTGGGTTGGCAACCGCAATACTTCCTCTTTCCCAATCTATACCGAGAAAATCCCTTTCACGCATAATCTGTTCAATTGTATATTCATACTTCACCTCGCCATCCTTGTATCCTTTAAGCGATATCAGGAAATCGCTTTTCTCGAAAAAATACGAGCTCCATTGCGATGTGTAGCTTTCAGACGTTCCACTATCACCTTTTTTCCGTTGAAGAATAGGATAGGTGTCAGGCATGACCGGAGACGACATCACAATCGAATCATAGTATTGCAGGAACTCCGGATTGCCAAAGGGAGTGTATTCATCCCGATGGTCGAGTATTCTGAATGTCAACAAGTCGAAGGGTGCCGCCAGCGGTGTATCTAAATACATAAACGGAGTCAGTTGCACCATTTTAAGCTTGAATTTTGCTTCTTCGGGCCATTCTTCGGGCGTGACAGGTGTGTCCGGTTGTGTATCGCTTAGTATTTCAATCAGCCGATAAGTGCAATTCATCCCGTCCTGCGGTGGATTGGCGAGAGTGGTTTTGCGCACTTTCAATTCGTAGGCATGTCCTTGCACGTATTCAAAGCCTTCGATGCTGCCCATGACAAGACGCTGCCATTCCGTATCAGACGGCTCCTTTACAAGCATGTATTCCATTGGAACATTACTTCCCCATACGGACTCCCAAACCGTTGTTTCGGATACCTGCATGATGATATCCGCATAACTGTCTCCTGAAGTATCTTCATTGTCACAACCGCCCCATATAAAACTTAGGACCGTCAATAAAACGAAAGAAAGATTCTTGATTGTCACGACTTGTTTATTTAAAGGTTTTTGAAATCTGTTCACCCACACGTTTAAGAGCACCTTTGATGTCGGCATCGTGACTTATTCCTAACGTGGTATAAGCACCTCGGCAGGAAACTAAAGGGCGGTCGGTGTTGAAGTCGATGAAGTTGACCGTGATTACGGTTTCTTCTTGGCTTACAGCGACACCGAATGTCGCCAGCAATAACGCCGACTGCTCACTCTGTGTCAGTTCGTTAATGCGATATTGGTTTATCAATGTTAACCCCGACTGTTCGACAGCATCGTATAATTGTATCTGATATTGTACAAGTTCGGGGGGCATTCTGTACGTATCATCGTCTATAACCGCTACGTATTTATACTTAGATAAATTGACACCTTGTGAGACGACGGATTTAGATGTAGTACAGCTTGTCAGAATCATCAGTATACAGACACCGATGAATGTCGGGAGTTTTCTTAAAATGTTTTTCATCTTCATCGTTATAAAATTCTTGTTGACTTCCTAAGAATTTTCATTTGTATTACAGGAAACGTGAGCCAACTATGCCACGTCTTTACTTGGAGGTCGTAGGAAACCTTGTATACAGATGTAGTTATAGCAGCCCACGCTATAGCGTCAGAACCACCATGCCATCTGAATATGCAATTTGAAAATTTCCTATGTTTCCAAATACTTGATGCGCATAACGTTTCTTCTTTTTCTCGCATGTTTTGGGAAAGAGTTGGTTCTACCCGAATACAAAGATAGAAGATTTTTACGATAATCTCCTATTTTCAAAAGTTTTTCCCTGAAACACGAAATTAGTTCCTGCTTTATGCGAGCCAATAGTCAAGAATGTACGATGAGCAAGGCGCATTGGTTTTATCAGTGTATATCTTTTGATAAAAGGTTGCTGCTATTATCTTCTTGCTTCAACACAGATAGCTTCGTCTGCTGTAAGATTAATAATCTTGCGCTTGTAAGATTAATAATCTTGCAGCCTGAAGATTAATAATCTTACAGCGGATGCACCTATATTCCTCCGCATAGATAACCGCAAACAACACGATATTTCCATGCGCGAACTGGCACATGCGTATACCGAAGACACACAAGTGAAATGGAACGGCGTGTTGGGACGCATGGAACTGAAAGCGGAAAACGATGTCAAGCTACAACAAGTAAACGTGTATCCGGACATCGCAGGCAAGCGGATAAAAGTAAAAGCCGTCCTGGTGCGGACCAATCCCCAAACCACCCAGGCAGAGATTACCTTACAAGTTAACTGCGCTGAGACCGGCAAGTCATACGAGCCGCAAACCTATCCGGCCGCATTCCCTCATGATACGGTCTGCATAGAAAAAGAATATGCACTGGGCGAGGACATGCGCCTGTGGGACGAGTTCTCTCCCACCCTCTATACATTGCAGGCAAGCTGCCATACCCGGCAGGGTACAGACCGCTATGAAACCACTTTCGGCATGCGCGAGATTGGGCATACCGACGGTTATCTTACCATCAACGGCAACCGGGTATTCCTGCGCGGAACATTGGAATGCTGCATCTTTCCGCTGATCGGAACGCCTCCGACCGATGAAGCCGGCTGGGAAAAAGTATTCTCTACCGCCAAAGCATGGGGACTGAACCACTTGCGCTTCCATTCGTATTGCCCGCCCGAAGCCGCATTCAAGGTAGCAGACCGCATGGGATTTTACCTGCAAGTGGAATTGCCCAACTGGTCGCTTACGGTAGGAAAGGACACCGCCACCAACCGTTTCCTATACCAGGAGTTCGACCGCATCATTGCCGCGTATGGAAACCATCCTTCTTTTTGCATGTTGAGCGCAGGCAACGAGCTGCAGCCCGACTTCCAGTTTCTGAACGCATTTGTGGGCTACATGAAACGGCAAGATAACCGTCACCTGTATGCCACCACCACATTCACTTTCGAGCAAGGGCATGGCACACAACCCGAACCGGAAGACGACTTCTTCGTTACCCAATGGACAGACAAAGGCTGGATACGCGGACAAGGCGTATTCGATGCCGAAGAACCCAACTTCAACAAAGACTACCGGAAAGCGGCAGAAGGCATAAAAGTCCCGCTGATTTCGCACGAGATAGGGCAATACTCGGTATATCCGGACATGAAAGAAATCGGGAACTACACCGGCACCTTGGAACCGCTCAACCTGAAAGCCATCCAAAAAGACCTGGAAAAGAAAGGGCTTGCCGGCAAAGCCGAACGTTACCTGCAAGCTTCAGGCAGATTTGCGGTACAACTCTACAAAGAAGAAATCGAACGTGCCATGAAAACACCGCAATTCAGCGGCTATCAACTGCTTGGCCTGCAAGATTTCCCGGGACAAGGCACGGCACTCGTCGGTCTGGTCAATGCGTTTTGGGAATCGAAGAAGCTGACCGATGAACGTTATTTCCGTCAGTTCTGCTCACCGGTCGTCCCGCTCGCCCGTTTCGAAAAAGCGGTCTGGACGGCAGACGAAACCTTTCATGCACAGGTGGAAATAGCCAACTATTACAAAGAAGACATCCGCGGCAAGCATATCCTGTGGCAATTGACAGACAAGACCGGATATGAAGTGGGACGAGGGAAACTGGATGCCGGTACCTTCAAAAAAGGAACCGTCACTTCCGCAGGTGAAATACACGCCGGATTAGAGAAAGTGCGAAACGCAGCCCAGCTCTGCCTGAAAGCAACCATCGAAGATACAGATTGGGAAAACAGCTGGTCGATATGGGTATATCCTCCACTTAAGGAACTGAATGCCGGTGATGTTGTGCTGACTCAAGACATCAGCCAGGCACTGTCGGCTTTGGAAGCAGGGAAAAAAGTCCTCCTCTCTCCACGTCCCGATAAACTGGAAGGATTGGAAGGCAAATTCCTTCCGGTGTTCTGGAGCCCCGTCCATTTCCCCAAACAGGCAGGAACCATGGGCATACTTTGCGACCCCAAACATCCGGCACTTCTGCATTTCCCTACCGAGATGCATAGCGACTGGCAATGGTGGAACCTGGTTAAACACTCCAAGGTATTGGTTATGGATTCGTTGCCCGATTTGCAACCTATCATAGAAGTAACAGACAATTTCGTAAACAATCGCCGACTGGCCTCCGTCTTCGAAACTAAATACGGAAAGGGCAAACTCATCATGAGTTCAATAGACCTCTTGTCGACTGAGAGCAAACAGAAACCTGAGGTAAAGCAACTGCTCTATAGTCTGACACAATACATGAATTCGGCAGACTTTGTCCCCACCGGAACCGTCAGCAAACAAGACCTGCTTTCTTTTTTCAGCAAGCAGAACAAAGGTGTTGAAAAACGGACAGATGCCCGTTCGATTTACGAAGAATAACTGACAAGAATTAAAGCCTGTTTCAAATTCAAAATAGCTTCTTAACTGAAAGGATTTTCCACAAGAAGGAGACAAAGGCCGCCCCTGCTATCAGACAGGGCAGACTTTGTCTCCTTGTCTTAATTACTTTGCATTTTCTTCTCCAGCCACCAATACAATCTCCCCAAACAAAGAAGTGCCACCAGCGTAGGCAGGAAAAATAGGACAGCATTGACTGAAGGCAATGCAAACGACAACGAATGCCACCAACGAACTATGGATGCGCCATACAACTTAACAACATAATAGGTCACACCACAGAATGTGCACAAACAAAATACAGCCAATGCCCACCAAAGACGGTGTTCCTCCCGACGTTCACGTGCAAAGGCCTCCTCGCGCACCTGCTGCATCATACGATATGTAAAATTACTTGGCAAGCGGTATGACGATTGTTTGCCCAGTGCTTTTTTCAGTCCTTTATCTGTTGTCATAGCTTATTTCTCCTTTGTTCATTAATAGATAGAGTTTCTTGCGTATACGGTGCAGTTTCACCTTGATATTGCTAACGCTTTGGTTCAAGATATGCGCTATCTCATCGATATTCTTCTCTTCTTCGTAAAAAAAAGTGATGATGGCACGTTCTTCGGGAGCAAGCTGTTGCAAGGCTTCCTGAAGACGGGCAACACGGTCTTCCGAATCGTCATCCAGTGCTTCGTCCACCTCTGTTTCGGAAACCCGCTCCCATTGCTTATCATCTATCGCCAGCACTTCTTCACGCCTCTTACGCAATGCCGAAAGCGCAGTATTGTAGGCAATGCGGTATATCCACGTAGAAAAACTGCTGCCTCCTGTAAACGAGCCAAGGTGGCGGAAGGCTTTCATGAAAGTGTCTTGCGTCAGTTCTTCGGCGTCTTCCGGAGATGATACCATCCGGACAATCAACGTAAAAATCTGTTGTCCGTATGTATCTAGGAAATAAGCGAAAGCTTCGGTTTTCCCCGCCAACACCTGTGCGATGATATGTGACTCGTTCGTATTCATTTCATACTTTTAGACGCAAACAGAAGAAAGAGGTTACAACTATCGGTGAAAAAAATTCTCGTATATGATAGTCCAATAGTTCTATATACACCATTTCCCTCCAACGCGATATTCTTCCTTTATAGCTTTATATATCTGCAACTGGCTACATATATATAAAGCAATGACCATGCAAGTATCTTTAAAGGCAAAGACAAGTATATGCTTGTTTCTACTGGAAGTTTGCGGACATTCTTTTTCATAAATATCTTTATCATTTGGTGTAACCTTCCGCATCCACTTGCGTCTAAAGAAACAAAGAAACAAAATAAAACTGATAATAATATGGATGAATTAATGATTGTTGCCAATGTGGCTATTATTTTTGGAGTGATGTACAAGTTGTTCGAACTTTATGCCAAACGGAAAGAACGAATCATGCTGATTGAAAAACTACCTTCCGAATTGCTGGACAAAGAAAAAGTGAAATATCCGAATTCTTCTTCTCCTTCGGGTTTCTTCTCTGCCCTGCGCATGGGCTGCTTGTTCTTGGGCATCGGGCTGGGTCTAATTGCCGGCTATTGCATCGTCTACAACACACAACCGGCATATTTCTCAAACTACGACCATCATGTAAACGAAACCGTTTCCCTTATCTATGGAGCCAGCGTCCTGATAGGCGGAGGCATCGGACTGATAGTCGCTTTCCTTGTAGAACTGAAGCTGAATAAAAAGAACGAAGAATAATTAAGAATGAAGAATTAAGAATGAAGAATTAAGAATGAAGAATTAAGAATTAAGAATGAAGAAACAACGTTCGGCGTTAGCCAATCCCATGCAGGCGAAGCGATTCTTCATTCTTAATTCTTCATTCTTAATTCTCAAAGAGTTTCCCGTTGATGTACAGGTTCTTCATCGTGATATCGCTCACGTTCTCGATGCGGTTCCCGTTCTCCTTTACATTATTAAAGTGACAATCCTCCAGCGATACGTTGGATACATGCTTGTCATCGTCCAGCCCGATAGCCACGATGCCGTAGCGGCTCTTTTCGCAGGTCACGTTCTTCAGGTGAACATTGCGCACCGTCGGGTCAAATCCCCGGTTGCATTGCTCGCGCTCCTCGTATTTCAGGTTGATGCGCAACACCGCCTCGTTGCATTGCCCTACCTTGATATTCCGCACAAACACGTTCTCTATCACACCACCCCGGCAGGTGCTGGTCTTGATACGGATGACACGGTCCAGTTGCGGGCTGTCCATCACGCAATCTTCCACATACAGGTTGCGGTATCCGCCCGATATCTCGCTTCCGATAACCACGCCTCCATGCCCGTTCTTCATCTCGCAATTCCGCACAACGATGTTCTCACTCGGGATGTTCCATTTCCGCCCGTCTTCGTTCCGTCCCGATTTAATCGCAATGCAATCGTCTCCCGTATCGAAACGGCAATTCTCTATCAGCACGTTCTTGCACGATTCGGGGTCGCATCCGTCCCCGTTCGGACCGCGGTTGAATATCTTCACGCCCCGTACAATCAGGCTCTCGCAAAACAAAGGATGGATGACCCAAAAGGGCGAGTTCAGCAAAGTCACATCTTCTATCAGCACGGCATTGCACGAATAAAAATTAACCAGTTGAGGTCGCAGTCCATCTTCAGGAGTCATTACACGTTCGTAAATCGGACGTTTCAGTTCGGCATAGCCCATCAGACGCTCGCGGCTTCCCAACTTCTGGCTACGCATCCCCTCTTTCCAGCCGTAACGGGGTGCACCACACATATACCACCAATTCTCGTTCGAGCCCTGCCCGTCAATGATTCCCTTACCGGTCAGCGCGATATTCGTTTCGCCATACGCATAAATCAACGGATGAGCATTATAGCAATCCAATCCTTCCCAACGGGTAATAACTGCAGGGAAATAAAGTTCTTGAACGGTAGAAAACTTCAGTATAGCCCCTTCCTCCACATGCAGGTTTACATTGCTTTTCAAGGTTATCGGACCGGTATAAAACGTTCCTTTAGGAACTAATACCGTGCCTCCTCCTTCCTGGCTACAAGTTATAATCGCCTGATTGATAGCTTCGTGGCAAGGTTCTTCGGGTGTATCGGGCCTTGCACCGAAATCTACGATATTGTACACCCTGTCGGGAAAATGAGTAAGTTTGATTTGTTGTTCGATTTTTACCGATTGGGCAAAAGCCTTATCAAAGTCAACAGGTTCGGAAGCCTGCAAGGAGAAACCCGCAAAAGCCAGCAGGGAAATCAATAATGTTTTCATAAATAATTCATTATTTGGTTAAGATCAGGAGTTAAAAGGGAGTTGCTTCAAGGAGTTAGAAGCCAATACTTTTACTTATGCAAGCCATAACCGGATATTAGCTTTTAACTCCAAGCCCGTTTCAGCGGGCGATAACTCCTTCTCACTTCTTTAACTTCTAATTTTAACTTCTAATTATATCGCTTAATTCTTCTTTTCTTTCAACAAATCACGTATCTCGGTCAACAACTGGATATCTACCGGAGGAGCAGGCGGAGTCTTTGTCTCGGCTTCTTTCTTCCGAGTCAATGCATTGATGCCTTTCACTAAAAAGAATACCGCCAAAGCGATAATCAGAAAATCGAAAGTCACCTGGATAAAGTTTCCATAATTAAGCGCCACTTCGGGAGTGACCACTTCTCCGTCTTTCACTACCGCTTGCTTGATAACCCACTTCAGGTCAGAAAAATTCACACCTCCCACCAGCAGACCTATCGCCGGCATTATTACATCGCCTACCAGCGATGACACGATCTTGCCGAAAGCACCGCCAATAATGACACCTACCGCCATGTCGATGACATTTCCCCGCATGGCAAATTTCTTAAACTCGTCGAATGTCTTTTTCATCTTGCTCCGTTTTTGAATCCGTTTACGTGCACAAAGATAATAAAATCAAACACAGGAAACAGAAATCAGGCAAGAAACTTTGAAATGAAAGAGAATACTCGTAGCTTTGCACCGCTATTTTCCTATGATTATGAACCGGAACAGAAGACTATACACATTAGGACACATACTATTGATGTGCCTTGCATTAATCCTACCGCAAAACCTGTTGGGAATAGAAACGGAAACAACATTCCGTATTACCGTCCTGAAGTCGAACGGACAACCCCAGCCGGGCATAATTCTGAAAATTTCCGGACGAAGCCAGGAGTATACCGGGGATGCACAGGGAATCATTACCTTCCGGTATGCCACCGAAGATAGTTATACCCGTACGGCAAACTTATATTTTCCAACCGACCGCAATAAATCGGTCGCCTCGTTCGCCCTTGAAGCTGAAAACGCTACCCGGACATTCTATCTGGACAGCCCACAAGATATTGTAGCATTCAAGCAAAGCCAGCAGACCTTCCCCGTCGAAGGCATTGTAAGTTCTGATACCGGTGAACCGATAACGGGAGCTATCATCAGCATCCTGGGAACAGGACGGCGAACTACGACCGACGAAATCGGATTATTCCATATCGATGCCGACTTCAACCATCCGGTGACCGTGCGTGCCGACGGGATGGACAACCTCTCTATTCCCATCCAACAGTTCCTGCAATACCCGAACGAACCACTCCCCATCACAATGTATGCCAAAAGTTCGGTACGTATCTATGCCTCTGCCGAACAGATGCCCGAATTTCCAGGAGGAATGAAAGCCTTTACAAGATATGTAAAAAGGAATTTGAAATACCCCGAACGTGCCAAACGGGACAGTCTGGAAGGAGTAGTGGCAATACAATTCGTCGTAGAAAGAAACGGGCGGATCACCTCACCCACCATTGTACGTAGCCTGGAGCCTACAATGGACACGGCGGCACTAGCCCTTATCCAACAAATGCCTCGTTGGATTCCGGCAAAAGACCACGGAATCACAGTACGCTGCAAATACTCGGTACCCATACAGTTCAAAATAGAACGTCCGAAACCTATACAGCACCGACCAATACCAGCACAAGCCGACAGCATCTTGCACCGCGACACGCTGACTGTTGACTCGCTCCGCACCGATTCGCTTGCCATAGACTCCTTGCACATGCTCCGGAAAGTATTGGCGGATTCGTTGCGTACAGATTCAATCCGGCTACAAAAAGACTCGTTATCTTTACCAGCCGACTCACTGAACATCGGGGTCGACTCGTTACTTCTGAAGAAAGACAGCCTGCTGCTACCTACCGACTCCATCGCACCGAAAGACTCGCTGGAACAAATTTCTACCGGTCAGCAAGCAACGGAACAAAAGCCTAAGAAACGCAACATCTTTGTCCGCTTCTTCCGTTGGCTGTTCGGAATCAAGGATAAATAAGAGCACATAACTGCCTTGCTTGTAAGATTATTAATCTTCATGCTGAAAGATTATTAATCTTCACGCTGTAAGATTAATAATCTTACAAGCGATGCAACTATTGCGAAAACATAAACGCATACGGCTTCATCGCCTTACGAAGCAAGTTTCATCAACCGACACATACAGCTTCGCAGGCAAATGAAGCCGTATACGTTAAAACTCCCATTCAAGTCCATCCTGCCCTAGTTCAAAATATGGTATATAAAAACCAATATTTCCCCCTCTACCACACGAAAAAGGCGTACTTTTGATACAAAAACAAAAACATCTTTTATGAAACATACGAAACCAGTCTGGCTTGCCATGGCATTTAGCTTTAGCTTATTTACCGCCTGTGCGGATACATCCCCTAAAACTGAGCAAGAAAAGCCCGGACAAGAAGAACCTGAACCGGAGCCGGACGAAGAAGAATTGCCCGACTATCCCGCTCCCGACCGGAACGCAACCCCCGCCTTTCCTTATGCTTTCGGAGCCGGACGCTTTACTTCCGGAGGAGCGGAAGGGAAGGTATATACCGTCACTTCCCTTGCCGATGACGGCTCTACGGGCACCTTGCGCTGGGCATTGAACCAATCGGGAAAGCGTACCATCGTCTTTGCCACGGGCGGGCTTATCGAATTAAGCCAAGAGCTTAAAATCAATCATGGAGATGTAACCATTGCCGGACAAACCGCACCGGGAGGAGGCATCTGCCTGAAAGGGCATCCGGTTGTAGTAAATGCAGATAATGTCATCATACGGTTTATCCGTTTCCGCATGGGATCGGACAACCTGACGGAAACCGAAGCCGACGGAGGCGATGCCGTGTGGGGCAGAGGACGGAAAAACATCGTGATAGACCATTGCTCGATGAGCTGGAGCACCGACGAGTGTGCCTCTTTCTATAATAACGAGAACTTCACCCTACAATGGTGCATCATCAGCGAAAGCCTTACGCTCTCCGAGCATAGCAAAGGAAGGCATGGGTACGGAGGCATCTGGGGAGGAGAACCTGCCTCGTTCCACCATAACCTGCTGGCACACCATAGCAGCCGTACGCCCCGCCTTTCGGGAAGCCGCACCACGGGCAATCCCGATAAGGAGCAAATCGACCTGCGGAATAACGTATTCTATAATTGGGGACCGACCAACGGAGGCTATGCGGGCGAAGGAGGCTCGTACAATTTCATCAACAACTATTACAAGCCGGGACCTTCCACCTGTACGAAGAAAGGCATTGTCAACCGCATCTTCCAGCCTAACGGGGATGACGGAAGCCAGCAAAACCCGAAAGGCGTATGGGGAACCTTCTACGTAAACGGAAACTATTTTGATGATACCTGCCCCAACTTGCCCGAGAACTACAAAAAACTGATAGCGGAAGTCAATGCAGATAACTGGTCGGGCATACATCCCAATGAAAACAATTGCCCCTTGCCCGAAGGAGGCATCGAAGCCATCCGGTCGGAAGAAGCCTTCCTCATCACTCCCGATACGGACGAATACACCCAACCGGCACAAGATGCCTACGAATGGGTATTGGCTCATGCGGGAGCATCGCTCGTCCGGGATGATGTAGACGCGCGTATTGTCGATAACGTGCGCCAAGGGAATTATACCGCCGAGGGAAGCAACGGAAGTTCGAACGGACTGATAGACCGTGCCGAAGACGTAGGCGGATGGCCCGATTACGCACCGGGCACAGCTCCGGCAGACACAGACGGAGACGGCATGCCCGATGCATGGGAAGAGGAACAACACTTGAACCCGGACGATGCTTCGGACGGAGCCAAATACAACCTCAGCCCCTATTATACCAACTTGGAGGTTTACCTGAATAGCTTAGTAGAAGATTTATATCCTAACCCTTAATACCTTATTATATATGAACCTGAAAAGAGAACTCGGAACAGCCGCCTGCCTGATTGCGCTCTCGTTATGCGCCTTACCGGTATCAGCATCCACCGACCGCGTACCGGCATTCCCCGGAGCCGACGGTGCGGGGAAATATACTACCGGCGGAAGAGGCGGAAAAGTATATACCGTCAATTCCTTGAAAGACGACGGGTCGGAAGGCACGTTGCGCTGGGCAATCCGCAAGAAAGGACCGCGCACCATCGTATTTGCCGTAAGCGGCATCATCGAACTGCAATCCCCACTCTATATCAATAACGGAGACCTGACCATTGCCGGACAGACCGCTCCGGGCGACGGCATCTGCCTGAAAAACTATACGCTGGGAATCAAGGCGGACAACGTCATCATCCGCTTCATCCGTTCGCGCATGGGAGCGGACATCAAGCAAAAAGGGAACGATGCCATGAACGGATTCAATAACCACCTGGATATCATCATCGACCATTGTTCGATGAGCTGGAGCACGGACGAATGTGCCACGTTCTACGATAACCGGAACTTCACGATGCAATGGTGCATCGCCAGCGAAAGCCTGCTCAACTCCATCCACGAAAAAGGCAAGCACGGCTATGGAGGCATCTGGGGAGGACAGCCCGCCTCGTTCCACCACAATCTGCTGGCACATCACTCCAACCGCACGCCCCGCCTATGCGGAAGCCGCTATACAGGCAAGCCCGAAGAAGAGCGGGTGGAATTGTTCAACAATGTCATCTACAATTACGGAAGTGCCGGAGCATACGCGGGCGAAGGAGGTTCGTATAATTTCCTGAACAATTACTATAAGCCCGGTCCCTATACCGCTACGGTCTCCTCATACAAACGTTTGTTTACAGCATATCCCGATGACGGAACGAACTCCAATACAAAAGGTATTCACGGTGTTTTCTATCTGAACGGGAACTACATGGATGATTCATGCACCAAGCTGAGCGAAAAGCAACGGAAAGACATGCAAAAGGTGAACAAGGACAATACCGTAGGGTTGATTTTAAAAGACAAAACCGCAGACAAAACAACTTACTTATCCGATTCCCCCTTCGATATAGCCGAACATACTTCGCTCCAACCGGCACACGAAGCTTATGAAGCCGTATTGCAATACGCAGGAGCTTCTTTCAAACGGGATGCATACGACCAACGTATCGTAGACGAAACCCGGCAGGGCATCTATCATTATGAAGGAAGCCACGGAAGTACTAACGGCATGATAGACCAACCCAGCGATGTAGGCGGATGGGATGAATACCAGTCTGACACTGCTCCTATTGATACTGATACCGACGGAATGCCCGATGAATGGGAAAAACAACACGGCTTAAACCCCAACGACGCCTCGGATGGGGCTGTTTACAGCCTGAGTACCGACTATACCAATCTGGAAGTTTATCTGAATGGTTTGGTTAACCATTTATATCCGAAAAACTGAGAAGTAAGAGTTAAGCCATGAAAAACCAATTACTATGCCTGCTGATATGTGGACTGGCAAGTTTCGCACACGCACAAGATATCCCCTCACTAAAAAGTATGGATGACGGCATCCACCACTGGAATCTGGGACATCCCGTCCGCAACTATGCCCGCTATGCCCCTGAACAGTACAAGGAAATAGCCAACAATTTCATTGCTTACCAGAATCAAGACGGCGGATGGCCCAAAAACATCGACTGGCTGGCCATTCTGCCGCCCGACTCGGTATACAGCACATTAAGCGACCGATACAAACGCAGTACGCTGGACAACCGCAATACGTACTCACAAATCGATTATCTTGCCCATGTATATACGCTGACCAGACAGGCACGCTACAAAGATGCCGCTCTCAAAGGGTTGAGCTACCTTCTTAAAACTCAAAAGAAAAACGGAGGCTGGCGCGGCTGGGACGTAGATGCCATCACATACAATGATGAGGTGACCACCGGTGTACTGGAACTCTTTTTACGCATCAACGAAGGAGATATCCATTACACCTGGCTGGACGACACAATGAGGAAAAAAATCCACCAGGCATTTTGGAAGGGAATCGACATGATTTTGCATACTCAATATGTACAGAACGGCACCAAAACTGTATGGGGACAGCAACACGACAACAAGACATTGCTCCCTACACATGCCCGCAGCTTCGAACTTCCGTCATTGGTTTCGAGCGAAAGCTGTAGTATCCTGCGCCTGCTGATGCACATTCCTCACCCTACACCTCCGGTCATAGATGCCGTAAAAGCCGGCATATCCTGGCTGGAAAAATCAGCAATCCAAGGTATCCGCATCGAAAAGGTACCCATAGACAAAACGCAAATCACCAACGCAGAATATCCCTACGACAGAATTGTCGTGGAAGACGCTAAAGCTCCACGCATCTGGGCTCGTTTTTACGAACTGGATACCAACCGTCCCTTCATGGCTAACCGCAATGGGAAAAAAGTCTATCAGCTGAAAGATGTAGCACCCGAACGACGGGTAGGCTATGCATGGTACACATACGTTCCCGAAGCCATCTTACAAGCTTATCCGGCATGGATAAAAAAAATAGAGGCAGAACAGGCATACACAGGCTACGAAACCATAAACGATATGCCTATCTTCTACCAAGAACTGAAGCAAACACTCACCTATCCACTGGCGTGGGGCAATGCACCAGAAAAAGATTTCAGCCGCTGGCGTGAACAGGCACGCCGGAAATTGCTGGAATGCATGCAGCCTGCACCTCCCGAATCTGCCTTCGATATGAAAGTCATCGAGAGTGAGCAACGTGAGGGCTATACGGCACAAAAAATCGTATTTAATATTTCCAAATGGTCTCGCGTGCCGGCATACCTCTTGGTACCTGAAGGAAAAGGTCCATTTCCTGCTATCCTGCTACTACACGACCATGGTGCACATTTCACCATCGGAAAAGAAAAGATGGTACGTCCGTTTCACGTATCAGAAGTCGTACAAGCAGATGCAGACGATTGGGTAACACGTTGCTACGACGGACAATACGTAGGTGATTATCTGGCGCAACACGGATACATCGTGCTGGCAGTAGATGCCTTGTTCTGGGGCGAACGCGGACGAAAAGAATATCCACGCTACGATTCGCAACAAGCTTTATCTGCTAATTTGCTTCAGATGGGCATGTCATGGGGAGCACTCATCACGTGGGACGATATCCGAAGTGCTGAGTTCTTGAGTTCTCTTCCTAATGTCGATAAGGAAAAAGTCGGTACAATGGGCTTCTCTATGGGAGCACATCGGGCATGGATGACCATGGCGGCCACCGATGCCGTAAAAGCCGGAGCTGCCGTATGCTGGATGAATACCACCGATAGTCTGATGACTTTAACCAACAACCAGAACAAAGGTGGTTCGGCATACGCCATGATTATCCCGAACCTCCGGCGTTACATGGATTATCCACACGTAGCAAGCATCGCCTGTCCCAAGCCAATGTTATTCACCAACGGACTGAAAGACAAACTTTTTCCGGTAGACGGGGTAAAGTCTGCATACGAAATCCTGCACAAAGTATGGGAAAGCCAGGGAGCCGATAAACACCTCCATACCCAACTCTACGACTTGCCCCATTTCTGCAGCAAAGAAATCCAGCAAGCCGTATTAGAGTTTTTCAATAAAGAATTCAACCATTGAAAACATATACCATCATTTTATGAAAAAAGTTCATTTGTTCTGCATCTTACTGACAGTTCTGTTCCTGTCAGCATTCAAGTCAGACCGGGTTATCACGATTTTTATGATAGGTGATTCCACCATGGCCAATAAATCGTTGGATGCCGGTAATTTAGAACGAGGCTGGGGACACGTTTTAGGAGGATTTTTCACCGAAGACGTACGCGTAGACAACCATGCTTTAAACGGAAGAAGCTCGAAAAGTTTCATTGACCAAGGACACTGGGAAGAAGTGGTAAACAAAATCCGCCCAGGTGACTATGTATTTATCCAGTTCGGACATAATGACGAGAAAACGAACCCTGACCGTCATACCGAACCAGGTACAACTTTCGATGAAAACCTCCGGAAATTCGTACGTGAGACACGCGAAAAAGGAGGTATTCCCGTCTTGTTTAATTCTGTAGTACGCCGCAATTTCGGTGAAAACCCCAATGCGATTGCTGCTGATGACCTCCGTCCCGAAAAGACAGATGCCATCGAAGAAGGAGATACGCTGATAGATACCCATGGAAAATATCTTGACTCGCCACGCAATGTGGCAAAAGAACTGGATGTAGTATTCATCGATCTCAACCGTGCCACAAAGGAACTGGTAGAATCAATGGGCGTAGAAGGTTCAAAAAGACTTTTCATGTGGATTCCGGCAGGTGTTTCACCCGCTTGCCCCAAAGGACGCCAAGACAATACCCATTTCAACGTATACGGTGCCAGACAGGTAGCCAGACTTGCCGTACAAGCCATCGAGAAGCAAATTCCCGAATTGGGCAAGTACGTACGTTATTATGATTTTGTAGTAGCAAAAGATGGTAGCGGCGATTTCTTCACCGTTCAGGAAGCAATTAATGCCGTACCCGATTTCCGCAAAAAACATCGCACTACCATTCTTGTACGGAAAGGCGAATACAAAGAACGTGTCATCGTCCCTGCCTCAAAAATCAATGTATCACTTATCGGCGAAGAGGGAGCCATAATCACTGATGACAATTATGCCTCGAAGAAAAATATTTTCGGCGAAGAAATGTCTACCTCCGGTTCATCTACCGTCTACATTTACGCTCCCGACTTTTATGCCGAAAACATCACTTTTGCCAATACGGCAGGAAAGGTAGGGCAAGCTGTAGCATGTTTTGTCGACGGCGATCGTGCCTATTTCCGGCATTGCCGTTTTCTGGGCAACCAAGACACACTCTACACCTATGGCAAAGAAAGCCGACAATACTACGAGGAATGCTACATAGAAGGCACTGTCGATTTCATCTTTGGCTGGAGCACTGCCTTATTCAAAAATTGCGAGATACGAAGCTTAGGTGATGGCTATGTGACCGCTCCCTCTACCGACCAAGGGAAAGACTATGGATATGTATTCTGGAACTGCCGCCTGACTTCAGACAAGGAAACCAGCAAAGTTTATCTGGCTCGTCCTTGGCGTCCCTATGCCCAAGTGGTTTACATAGAATGCGAATTGGGCAAACACATTGTTCCGGCAGGCTGGAACAACTGGGGTAAAGCATCGAATGAAAAAACCGCGTTCTTCGCTGAATACAAAAGCACTGGCGAAGGAGCAAGCCCAAATACTAGAGTACCCTATAGCCACCAACTGACTGACATCACAAGATACCAGCCCGAAAAGGTATTGGCAGGAAACGATGGATGGAATCCTCTTAAAAATGGCAATGCCCTATTGACAGACATCAAGCGGTAACTGTAAGAACTAATCAGGAGTTAAAAGCCCAAACCTACAAGGTTATTGACTTTTAACTCCTGATTAGTTCTTACAGTTATACGACTTTTATTCGCACGGATTCCAATTTCCTGACATAAAATAAAAACGGTCCAAAGTTATGTCATTTACCTCTTTTTCGGTCAACTGCTTTGCCCATCCGACCCGTTGGCCGGTTATTGCACCTTCACCGGTGTTTCCGTATTCAGCATAACGAGCAGTCTTCTCATTTTCCTTATTATTCCAATTGTGCCAGCCTGCCGGAACAATGTGTTTGCCCAACTCGCAATTCATAAATACGGTAGAAGCATACGGACGCCACGGACGTCCCAGATAGACTTTATTTACACCGGCATCGGCAGTCAGTTTGCACTTATTAAACACATAACCATAAGAAATATAGGCAGGAGTAGAAGCTGCTGACACATACGAATTGGCTTTACTGTGAATGGTGCATCCCTCGAACCAAGCAGTAGAAGGACCAAAGATGAAATCAGTAGTTCCCTCTATGTAGCACCCTTCGAAATAAAGACGAGTTCCTTCTGTCCCCGTATAGACTGTGTCTTGATTGCCCAACAACCGGCAATTATAGAATCTTAAGCAATCTCCTTCTGTATGCAAGGCTACAGCCTGTCCCAAGCGGGGTGCATTATTCTCAATAGTTATGTTACGGAACGTGATGTAATTGCCCTCTACTTTCACCGTATAGGTTCGGAAAGTACCCATTTTGTTCATATTGGCATGATCGGCATTCGTTATTATTGTCTTGCCAGCATCTTCACCGATAATCTCAATGTGCTGAAGCCACGAAGGCACAACCAGCTTTTCACGATAAACACCATTCTTGACATAAATCTTTACATCATAATCCATAAAAGCTCTTGCCGACTCCAAAGCATCTTTTAAAGTAGTAAAGTCGCCCGAACCATCCTGAGCCACCATCAACGTTCTAGGTTCGGCAAAACGACGTTGCTCCTTAGGAAGACTTTCCCATTCCAGGCTTGCCAGAATAAACGGTCCAACAGCCTTCGGGTCGTTGTCACGAATCTTCTCATTTATATAATAGGTATAATCACCCGACCGGTAATTCTTGCCTCCCAGTCCGGCAACTGCGCAAGCACGGGTTATCGACACCAACCCATTTTCGTCCACCTTTATAAAATGATTTAAAATGCCTTCGTAACCTTTACGCGCCGTATTGAAATAAGAAGAACTGATATATCCCTTACGCACTGCTTTCAAGAGGGAATAGACAAACATCGTAGAGCAGGACGACTCCAAATAATTTCCTTCATCACCACTACGATCCATCACCTGATACCACAATCCTTCCGGACTTTGATATTTTTTCAACGTCTTGGCAACGTGGTTCAGTATCACCAGCAATGAGTCACGTCCCGGTTCATGCATCGGAAGATAATCAAGCACATCAACGATTGCCATTGTATACCATCCCAACGCACGTCCCCAGCAATGCTGCGACTGACCGGTAGTCTTATCCGCCCATTTTTCTGTCTTACTTACATCACAAGCATGTCGGAACAAGCCCGTCTCTGAATCGTACGTATGACGCGCAGCCAACTTTATCTGTTTGATAACCTCTTGATAATCTTCCGGTTCATTATTCCGGTAAGCATACTCCGCCAAATAAGGAACCCCCATATAGATACCGTCCAACCACATTTGGTGAGGATATACTTTCTTATGCCAAAAGCCTCCATCAGCATTGCGAGGCTGTCCATCGAACTGTGTGCGAATCAAATCCAAGGCTTTCTTGTACTTCGGTTCCTTAGTCTGTTCATAAATGCGGAACAAGAATTTTCCGGAATTGATACGGTCCAGGCTATATTCTTCTACCTTGTATTTCTTGATTGTCCCGTCTGCATTAACCATCGTATCGGCATAAGCCAAAGCATACTCGAAAAAACGGTTGTCGCCATAACGGTCGTACACATCCAACATAGCCCCTAATTCCAGCCCATGACAATAATCCCATTTCAATGACGGTTGGAAATCAAGTTGCCACGACTCAGGATTTCTTACCATTTCCGACTCTGCCATACGGACAGACCAAGGCTTCTGCGGCTCGAAGGAATCGGTCTTTGCCTGAATTTTACCCAAAGTTGCCAACACAACCCCCAACATCATAACTAAAAAGCTCTTGTTTCTCATAACGTGTTTTTTATTTGTTTTTGCATGAATGCCCACACTCCCTTAACAGTTACAAAAGTAAAGAAAAAGTAGATGGGCCATGTGGATTTTCTGGGCTTAAAAGTGGATTATTTATTCAAGAAACAAGAATTATCGTGTACGATAACGGAAAATTTCGACAAATACTGCAATTTCTTGCCAAATCAATTGCAAATTAAAAGAAAAGACCGTACATTTGGTGCAATTACATTCATTATTAACCTTATAAACGTATTTATAGTAAAGAGAAACGTAACGTATGGAACAGGTTTTTAGCTATATCATCGGTCTGGGAGCAGCGGTGATGATGCCTATTATTTTTACAATTTTAGGAGTATGTATCGGAATTAAATTCGGGAAAGCACTCAAGAGCGGATTGCTCGTCGGAGTCGGTTTTGTAGGATTATCGGTAGTGACCGCTTTGTTGACAAGCAGCCTGGGAGAACCACTGAAACGAGTCACCGAAATCTATGGGTTAAGTCTAGGTATCTTCGACATGGGATGGCCTGCTGCTGCATCAGTTGCATACAACACATCTGTAGGTGCTTTCATCATTCCTGTATGCCTTGCAGTCAATATCGTGATGTTGCTGACCAAAACAACCAAAACCGTCAACATCGACCTGTGGAACTATTGGCACTTTGCTTTTATCGGTGCTGTGGTCTATTTCGCATCAGACAATATCTGGTGGGGATTTTTTGCCGCCATTATCTGCTACATTATTACTTTGGTAATGACAGACCTGACCTGCAAACAATTCCAGACCTATTACGACAAGATGGACGGCATCTCCATCCCTCAACCTTTCTGCCAGGGTTTTGTACCCTTTGCCGTAGTTATCAATAAGGCACTGGATAAAATTCCCGGATTTGAAAAATTAAACATCGATGCGGAAGGCATGAAAAAGAAATTCGGCATCATGGGTGAACCTCTTTTTCTAGGTGTCATCGTGGGATGCGGCATTGGTGCATTAGCTTGTGAAAGCGGCAAGCAGCTGGTCGACAACATTCCTGCCATTTTGGGACTGGGCATTAAGATGGGAGCTGTAATGGAATTGATTCCACGTATCACTTCATTATTCATTGAAGGATTGCGCCCAATCTCGGATGCCACCCGTGAATTAATTGCCCGCAAATTCAAGAATGCAAGCGGACTGAACATTGGTATGAGCCCTGCATTGGTCATCGGCCATCCTACAACGCTTGTTGTCTCGTTGTTACTGATTCCTGTTACTTTATTTTTATCGGTTATACTTCCCGGAAACCAATTCTTGCCGCTTGCCTCGCTGGCTGGTATGTTCTACTTGTTTCCGGCGGTCCTTCCCATCACTAAAGGCAACGTATTGAAAACATTCATCATCGGCCTGGTAGCTTTGATTGTAGGACTCTATTTCGTTACCGATTTGGCTCCTTTCTTTACCCAAGCCGCACAAGACGTATATGTAAAGACACAAGACTCTGCCGTAAAAATACCCGAAGGGTTCCAAGGAGGTGCACTCGACTTTGCCTCAAGCCTCTTCTCATGGGCTATTTTCCACCTTGTATATAATATGAAGATTGTAGGTTCTATTATCCTTGTTGCCTTTACACTGGCTTTGGCAATCTTTAACCGACGCCGGATTATCAAGGAAAGCCGCAACGCTGAATAATCAATAAAAAAACAAACTATAAAAAACGAAAGCAACATGAAAAAATTAGCAATTGCAATGATGTTAGGTGCAGCCGCTTTATCGGCAAATGCACAAGTAAACGTACGCATGCAAACGGCATGCAACCCCCAAGATGTAAAAACATACGACACACAAAGACTTCGTAACAGTTTCATGATGGAAAAAGTAATGATTGCCGACCAAATCAACCTGACTTATTCCATGTACGACCGCTTCATCTTCGGCGGAGCCGTTCCCGCAACCAAAGAACTGACACTGGAAACCTTTGATGCACTGAAAGCTCCTTATTTCCTGTTCAACCGCGAACTGGGAGTCATCAACATCGGTGGCGAAGGTATCGTAACCGTAGATGGCAAAGAATACGAACTGGGATTCAAAGAAGCCCTGTACGTTGGCCGTGGAAACAAAAATGTGACATTCAAGAGCAAAGATGCCAGCAAGCCTGCCAAGTTCTATATCAACTCGGCACTGGCACATAAAGAGTACAAGACACAACTGATTACCATCGACGGACGCAAAGGCTCTTTGAAAGCCAACTCATTCCCTGCCGGAAAAATGGAAGAAAGCAACGACCGTGTCATCAACCAGCTGATTGTGAACAACGTACTGGAAGAAGGCCCGTGCCAACTCCAAATGGGATTGACCGAACTGAAACCCGGCAGTGTATGGAACACCATGCCTGCACATACCCACAGCCGCCGCATCGAAGCGTATTTCTATTTCAACGTTCCTGAAGGCAACATGATTTGCCACTTAATGGGCGAACCACAAGAAGAACGTCTGGTATGGCTTGCCAACGAACAGGCTATCATGTCACCCGAATGGTCTATCCATGCAGCAGCCGGCACCAGCAACTACATGTTCATCTGGGGTATGGCTGGTGAGAACCTGGACTACGGAGATATGGACAAGATTTCTTACACAGAAATGAGATAAGCACCCTCCCGTCATTTATTAACTAAAAACTATCTAAACGATAAAAACAAGATTCAATACCATGAACAATTCAACTAATACCGGAGCGAAGATGAGCAATTACCGCTGGGTAATCTGTAGCATGCTATTCTTGGCTACTGCAGCAACTTATATGGACCGCCAGGTTCTATCGCTTACCTATAAAGACTTTATCGCTCCCGAACTGAACTGGTCGGATGCCAATTATGGAACCATCACGGGTGTATTCTCGTTAGTTTACGCCATCAGTATGCTGTTCATCGGAAAGTTTATCGATAAAGTAGGTACGCGCCGCGGTTATCTCATTGCCTTCGGCACATGGGTAGTGGGTGCATTCTTACATGCTTTTACCGGCATACTGACCAATGGCATCGTAAGTGGCGACTGGATGTTCACTTTCGGAGCCGCACGCGAAAACCTTGCCGCCATCAAAGCTACTGGAAATATCGCACTGGCGGTATCAACTGTCAGTGTCTGGCTGTTTGTATTCATGCGGTGCATTGTTGCCATCGGTGAATCGGGCAATTTCCCTTCAGCCATCAAGATTACTGCCGAATATTTTCCGAAGAAAGACCGTGGCTTCGCTACCGGCTTGTTCAATGCAGGTGCACAAGTAGGTGCTCTGGTAGCCCCGTTCATCATACCGGGCATTGCACGTGCTTTCGGCTGGGAAATGGCATTCATCGTAATGAGTGGAGTCGGGCTGCTCTGGATGATTTTGTTCTACAAATTCTACGACAAGCCACGTGACAACAAGCATGTGAACAAAGCTGAACTTGAATACATCGAACAGGATGCAATAGCCGAAAATACGGTCAGCAAAGACAATAATGACGGACCGAAAATCGGACTTTGGAAATGCTTCACTTTCCGCCAGACATGGGCGGTCATCTTCGGACGTTTCCTGCCCGATGGTGTATGGTGGTTCTTCCTGTTTTGGGCTCCGGCATATATCCGTGATGTATACGGATACAGTTCAGACTCTACCATGGGAATGATGCTGATTTTTACACTGTATCTGATTTCGATGTTGTCGCTTTACGGAAGTTATCTGCCTACATTCTTTGTTGAAAAGCAAAAAATGGACCCCTATAAAGGCAGAATGAAAGCCATGCTGATTTTCTCGTTCTTCCCATTGATAGGTTTGTTTGCCCAGTCGACCGGTGCAGCTTCTTGCTGGTATCCGATTATCATCATCGGTATCATCGGTGCAGCACACCAGAGTTGGAGTGCAAATGTCTATTCAGTAGTAAGTGATATGTTCCCGAAATCGGCCGTAGCTACCGTTACAGGCATCGGTGGTATGGCAGGTGGTGTAGGCTGCTTGCTTTTCAACCAGTGCTCGGGTTTGCTATTTACTTATTCGAAAGAAACCAACATGTCTTTCCTTGGTTTTCAGGGTATCGATGCCGGCTACATGATTGTATTCATCGTAGCATCGCTCGCCTACCTGTTCAGTTGGATTATGATGAAGATCATGGTACCTAAATATAAACTGGTAGAAGTATAATCCGCCAGACGGATTTAGAAACCGTTTCTAATTTTTTGCACATTTTGGTTTTCATTTTCGGTGTGCCTGCACTACTATTGTTCTCATAGTATGCAGGCACGCTTTTTTCAGAAGATATTCTTTGAGTCCCAGAACACATTCACAGACTGAATCCCAATACAACGGTTACCTTAAATGTCTCTGAATCCATTTCAGATGTCCGTATTCTGTTGCTTCCGAAGTCCAGTGTTCGTTAATGGGGGTTATCAGCGCCTCCTTGGGGCAGGTCAATACATTATAAACAATGTAGCTGGTAGTAGGAGGGCATGTATTGTCGTTATACCCCCATGTCATATAGACCGGCACCTTGATGCGCCGGGCAAAGTTGACCACATCATAATAGGCCATAGTACGGATTTTCGCAGGTGTATCCATATCCTGATAACGCTTGAAAAAATGAGGATAACCTCCGGCACGTCCTGCCTTATATCCTGCCATGTCACTCAATGCCGGATGATTTGCCACACAAGCCGTTACACGCTTATCCAGTCCAGCCGTTACCAGTGCCAGTGCCCCGCCTTGGCTTCCGCCTTGTACGATAACATTCTTCCCGTCCCAGTCGGGCAAAGAAGTGAGGTAATCGATGGCACGCACACATGCCATGTAGACTTTCTTCATGTAATAATTCTCGCGGTCATCAATACCGAACGTCAGGTAATCGCCGAAAGCCGCCGATATCTCCTTAAACTCTTTGCCGGTCATTTTCGGATTCAGTCCATGAATCTCCATTTCCATACGGATGCATCCTTCTTCGGCATAATAAATATGACGCCCAGGCTCTTTAATGGTCTTTACTCCCGCACCCGGAGGACAAAGTACCACGGGATATTTGCCCGAAGCCTTGGGACGGGTCAGATAACCATATACATACGAACCGGGACGGAAACATTGCAACTTGACCAGAAAACATTCGGTCGTTTCCGAAGCATATTCGGGAGCTGGCTCTATGGTATATTCCATCGGACACCTGGCAGCCTCAGCCAAATTCTTTTCCCAAAACGCGTCGAAGTCATCAGGGAGCTGTGTATAAGGCTGCAATTTTTCAGGAGAGAATCCCACCTTTACATGATGTCTGTAGGTCTGCCTGTCTATGGTTGCCGTAAGCCGGCAATCCAGGAATCCGGGCTGATTCATCGTACCCAACTGAATGACGGCACGTCCGTTTTTCAGCACAACCTTTCCGCTACGGTGTGCCGGCATCATATCCTCTCCCAGCTCATAAGCCACTTCTATTCCATCCTGAGGGATACCATATTTATAAAACTGCACCTCCACCTTTGCCTGCTCGCCCACTTGATAAAGCCAGTCGGGATGGTCGGGTACCGTTACCCACAGCACATCACTACGATAAGGATAATTTTCCGCAAAAAGAGGTGTGACCGCCCATACAAGCAAACACATCCATACAGAGATAAACCAATTTTTCGTATTCATCATTTTACATTTATACACAATAAAGGCGCAAAAGAAAGTATGTTTTCTTAACCACACACTTTCTTTTGCGCCTTAACCTTTCATTTATACTCGCAATTATCAAACATAAGTTTCAAGGAATTTCACCTGCCCTTCCGGTTTTACCGAAAGCTTCTGGGTAGTAGCCGGGAACAATACCGACTCGCCTGCCTGAAGCGAAAGTTGGTTGCCCTCATTGTCGGTCACACTACAAGCCCCTTCCATACAGATATAAATCACAAACGAGTCAAGCTCGCTATAATCCATTTCCATCGGTTCGGTCAAGTCGTACACCGTAGTGGTGAAATAAGGACACGCCACCAGTTCTACCGGTTCGTTCTGCTTCGGCGTGTAATGCGTACGGTAATCTTCATTCACCGTATAGTCGATGGCATCTTTCGAAAGCTCGGTATGCAGTTCGCGCGTATTGCCGTTCTTGTCCTTACGGTTGAAATCATAAATACGGTAAGTAATGTTCGAAGTCTCCTGGATTTCGGCGATAAAACATCCGGCTCCGATGCTATGGATACGTCCGGCAGGCAAGAAGAACACATCACCCGGCTGAACCGCATAGTCGGCAAGCGCGTCACAAATAGTATTGTCGGCAATCATCTGCGCATACTCTTCGGGCGTAATCTGCTTTGACAAGCCCGAACGCAAATGGGCTTTTCCGCCATCATTGCCGATAACATACCACATCTCGGTCTTGCCCAGCGACTGATGACGTTTCATCGCCAGTTCGTCATCCGGATGCACCTGAATAGACAAGTCCTGGCAAGCATCGATAAACTTGATAAGTAAAGGGAATTTGCCGTTGAAACGTTTGTAATTGCTCTCCCCTACCAAAGCCGCTTTATATTCATCTACCATCTGTGTAAGGTTTTTCCCTGCGTCAGCACCGTTTGCCACCACAGACTCATCACCCGGAACGTCCGAGATTTCCCAACTTTCTCCTACTTGCTCTTGCTGGATATCAAGGTGTTTGAACGGAATGATTTTCTCTCCTCCCCAAATGGTCGATTTTAAAATCGGTTTAAACTTTAATGGATACATAGAACTAAAAGATTAGGTTAATTTATTACTACGGCAAAGGTAAGAAAACTTATGGAATTGCGAAATACATTCGGATGGTTTTACAGGACAAACGCACCAGATAACTGACCTTTCTGCAAGATTAATAATCTTGCACGCGTAAGATTAATAATCTTACAGCCGGAAGATTAATAATCTTACCAACCATGCACTTATCTGCATTTATCCGCGCAACTATATATAGCACGCAATGTATATAGTTGCGCCCTGCTCCGCAAGTAACTGCATCACACAAAATCAACCGAGACTTTTGCCCGCCATAAGGCTATGCACAAGTTATCAACAGTTATGAACAGCCTGTTGATAACTTGTGCATAACAGAAGAAACGGTTAAGAAGCTGTTTTGAATTTATCGTGCGATGATTTGGGATGAGTTTTTGAGGCATTTTCGCTTCTGTGATGAGGAAGATAGCGGGCTATCTGACGAAGAACAGGAGCGAAAAGGACCAAAAAATCGCCCAAAGCACACACGAAAACGGATACATCAAGCCAAGAAAAACTTTTTGGAGAAATTCAAAACAGCTTCTAATAAAGTCCCAGCAGATGCAGGATGGTAGGAGCCAGCAAGGCGGTCAGAATACCGTTCAATGTCAGCCCCAGACTGGCGTATGCACCGTATTTGCCGCTTATTTCCATTGCTCGCGAAGTGCCTACGGCATGCGAAGCCGTACCCATCGACAAGCCTTGTGCGATAGGGCTTCCTACATGCCCCACCTGCAACACCTTAAATCCACAGATGGCACCAAACAGCCCTACTACAATCACTACGGCTGCGGTCAAGGAAGGAATGCCGCCTACGGCGTTCGACACTTCCATGGCAATCGGTGTCGTAACCGACTTCGGAGCCAAAGACATGATCACCTCGGGCGAAGCCCCCATCACCTTGGCAATAACCGTTACGGCAACCAGCCCTACCACACAACCCGCCAACTGGGAAATGAGAATCGGCATAAGCTGTTTCTTTATCATTTTCAACTGCAAATACAAGGGAACCCCCAATGCTACCACGGCAGGCTTCAGCCAAAACTCGACCAGCGATCCTGCCTCGGAATAAGTCTCGTAAGAAACGTCCGTACATTGCAAAAAGCATATCAGCAATGCGATAGCCAACAGGATGGGATTCAGAATGAGCCATCCCGTCTTCTTCTGTATCACTTTCGAAAGAAAATAAAACCCGAAAGTAATGGCAAGCAAAAAGAACTTATTTGTGAAAAAATCCATGTTTTCTGACGATTTGATGTACCCAACCTGTAACGACCAATACCAGTACTGTGCTGACCAGCGTAGCAACGACTATGGGCCAGAACTGCGCCCGGATAATATCGAAATAAAGCATTAACGCAACTCCCGAAGGAACAAAAAAGAAACCCAGGTTTGCAACCAAGAAATTGCTCAGCCCCTGTACCCATTCCAGCTTAATCCATCCCAGCTGCAAGAACAACGTGAGCAGAAGCATCCCGATGATACTCGAAGGCAGGTGGATTCCCGTGAGGTAAACTACCAGTTCCCCCAGCGCAAGGCATCCAAATAAAATTGAACACTGACGAACCATATCCTAAAAACTTTAACTATTGAAAACGGACGCAAAGGTAAACATTCTGGTGTTATCTTGTACAGAAACGGGCTTTTTTATTTTTCCTGCTGTCAAACATATTAAAATTCTCCCCACCGTCAAGTTAGAAGTGCAACTCCGCCACCGCCTTCCTCCGTCCTTGGAGCGTAGCGAAAAGGGCGGAGGAAGGCGGTGGAAGCCCGGAATCAGGGTCATCCGGCAATACAAAA
>NZ_NFKD01000036.1:0-44834 GCF_002160215.1 Bacteroides sp. An19
CAAAATGCTGCTATACAACATATTACAGGACGAATATTCTTAAAACTGATGAAAAATGGCCGAAACGGATACTCATTAATATAATTATACGCGCGCGAAGGGCACACAGGACAAAAAAAACATCCACACACATCCAGACGGACATAAGTGGTAAGGCAGGACCACTTATGTGAAACGGCAGGGGTACTTATGTGAAACGGGCAACCCACTTATGTTCATCAAAAGGCATGCTTGAATGAGTGACAAGAATAATGTTTCTCATTTCATTTTTGATTGACTTTAAATGCCAATGAAAAGTAATATATACTGCATCCGCAGTTTCAGTGCATTGAAACTGCCAGAAAAGATAACTGCATCGGCAAACGCAGTATATATTACTCTCAGATACTATTTCTTTTTGGCATCAAATACAGACAAACAGACATAAAAAAAAGGCTAACCCGAACGAGTCAGCCTCTTTTCTGTAGCGGGACCCGGGATTGAACCGGGGACCTCATGATTATGAATCATGCGCTCTAACCAGCTGAGCTATCCCGCCATACAACCGCCAGGCGTGGAAGCCACCCAACGGTCAAATCATTACTTAGTAGCGGGACCCGGGATTGAACCGGGGACCTCATGATTATGAATCATGCGCTCTAACCAGCTGAGCTATCCCGCCATCTTTTCGATTGTGGGTGCAAAGGTAAAACATCTTTTCGACATACGCAATATTTTCGCCCATTTTTCTTTTGTTTTCCTCCACATCTTTTTCACTTCTTTTTTACCTCCAAAAGCTAAATCCACGTACAATGCATTCATATCCAGCCATATGCGAAATCCATATTATCACGTATATCATCAAAACGGAAAATACGCAAAAGAGAAAAGCGAAAAATAATAGACGATTCATTATGTAGTGTACAAAAAATTAGTTTAATTTGCGCCCGTTATTTTAATTCATAACTTTAACAAAGAAAAGCCTGAAACTATCTATGAAAAAGAAAATAAAGATAGAATATACGTTAGCTCCTGCATCAAGCACTATTTTATGGAACGCCATCAGCACTCCATCCGGATTAAGCCGCTGGTTTGCCGATAACGTAACCAGACTTAACAAGACATTTATGTTCAAATGGGGAAAGACCGAAACCAGAGAAGCCGAAATAACCAATTTCCGGACCGAATCATTCATCCGTTTTCACTGGAAAGACGATGAGCCACGCACCTATTTCGAACTAAAAATTTATTACAATGAACTAACCACAGACCTTTCACTAGAAGTGACAGACTTTGCCGAACCCGGTGAAGAAGATGACGTTATCAACCTATGGGACTCTCAAATTGAAGTGCTAAAACGGACGTGCGGTATATAATTTTCTAAAAATATACAAAACATCATGCTCCGCGTTGTTTTTTATGCTACTTTTGCAAGCTGACAACCATATATTAAGGAATGCTACGCATAAAAAAACTAGATATATTCGTATTGAAGAGCTTTTTACTGCTCTTTTCTGGGACGTTTTTCATCTGTCTGTTTATCTTCATGATGCAATTTCTATGGAGGTACGTAGACGAGTTAGTAGGAAAAGGATTAGAGATTAATGTTCTAGCCCAATTTTTCTTTTATTCAGGTCTGACATTGATTCCCCTGTCGCTTCCTCTGGCCATCCTACTGGCTGCACTCATGACATTCGGAAACTTTGGTGAGCGGTACGAACTGTTATCCATGAAGGCAGCAGGCATCCCCCTACTCCGTATCATGCGGCCAGTCGTACTGTTCTGCATGTTTCTGGGAGGCATGTCATTCTTTTTCCAGAACGAAATCGGTCCGCGTGCCCAAAAGCAACTATGGACACTCTTGGTTTCCATGAAGCAAAAATCTCCTGAAGTAGACATACCGGAAGGAGTATTTTATAGTGATATCGACGGTTATAACATTTATGTCAAGCACAAAGACCGGGAGACAGGTATGCTGAAAGACGTGTTAATATACAACTTTTCCGATGGATTCGAAAATGCACATATCATTTGGGCGGAAGAAGGGAAGTTGGAACTGACCGCCGACAAGCAGCATCTTTTCCTTCATTTGTATAATGGTGAACAATTTGAGAACCTGAAATCCCAATCTGTCATTTCACGTAACGTCCCCTACCGCCGCGAATCATTCAAGGAAAAGCATACACTTATCCAATTCGATTCCGATTTCAATATGGTAGACGGAAGTTTCCTCGACCAACGCTCGGATATCAAGAATATGCGGGAAATCTCCCAGGCTATTGATTCGTTGGAAATACACGCCGACAGTGTAGGACGCGCTTACTTCAACGATGTCATTAACTCTACTTACAAGACACCGGTACTGACCAAAGCCGATTCTACCAAATTGGAGAAACTGAACGTGGCATACCTGAATACTGACAGCATCTTCAATTCCATGACTTCGCAAGAAAAGTCTCAAACATTGAGCAAGACGGAAAACAGGATTTCCTCGTTGGCATCCGACTGGGAGATGAAAAGCTTTATGAGCAAAAGTACGGACGGAAATATCCGTTCGCACCGTTCCGACTGGCACAAGAAAATCACTCTTTCGTTGGCTTGTATCATCTTTTTCTTTATCGGAGCACCGCTGGGAGCCATTATCCGCAAGGGCGGACTGGGTATGCCGGTCGTGATATCCGTGCTGATTTTTGTGGTGTATTACATTATCGACTCGGGCGCGACCCGTATCGGGAAAAGCGGCGAGATGAATGTGGCGCTGGGTACCTGGATGAGTACACTCGTGCTGGCACCCGTAGGAGCGTTCTTCACTTATAAGTCAAACAAAGATTCGGTGGTGTTCAATATTGACACGTATGCGGCGTTTTTCCGCAAGGTGTTTGGCATCCGCTTGTCGAGACACCTGTTTAAGAAAGAAGTGATTATCCATACACCCGAATACCGGAAAGATGTCGAGGCGCTGGAACACATCAGCGCATTGTGTGAAGACTATATGCGTATGCATCGGTTGAAAGGATTGCCTAATTATATCAAGCTATTCATGAACAACAAGCCGGACGATGCCATCGCTGATATCAGCAGGCAAATGGAAGCGGTGATAGAGGAACTCTCGAATTCGAAAGATCCAATCTTGCTGAACGCGATGAACAATTATCCTTTCCTGGCGGTTAAGGCTCATAAGAGTCCGTTCGGGAACCGCTGGCTTAACTTGGCGTTAGGTATCGTGGTACCTGTAGGATTGTTGGTGTACCTTCATATCTGGCGGTTCAGGCTACGGCTGGAGAAAGATTTAAAAAACATTATCCGGACCAACGGACAGGTTATACAACAAATAAAAGACCAACATTATTATTCATAACAATAACGCATTATGGACAAGATAAAGCTAAATACCGTAGAAGAAGCCATTGAGGACTTCCGTAAAGGAGAATTTGTAATCGTAGTAGATGATGAAGACCGCGAAAATGAAGGCGACCTTATCATTGCAGCCGAGCTGATTACGCCTGAAAAAGTGAACTTTATGCTGAAACATGCCCGCGGGGTGCTTTGTGCGCCGATTACGATGTCCCGATGCAAGGAGCTCGACCTTCCGTGCCAGGTAATCAATAACACATCGGTTTTAGGGACTCCGTTTACGGTGACTATCGATAAGCTGGAGGGATGTACTACAGGAGTTTCGGCTGCCGACCGTGCCGCTACCATCCGTGCGCTTGCCGACCCGGCATCGGTTCCTGAAACTTTTGGCCGTCCCGGACATATAAACCCGCTTTATGCGCAAGACAAAGGGGTGCTCCGCCGTGCGGGACATACCGAAGCGAGTATCGACCTCGCCAAGCTGGCAGGGCTTTATCCCGCGGCTGCTTTGATGGAAGTGATGAACGAGGACGGTACGATGGCACGCCTTCCCGAACTGCGCCAGATGGCGGACCAATATGGGTTTAAGCTGATATCGATTGCCGACTTGATAGCCTATCGTTTGAAGCAAGAGTCGCTGGTAGAGCGGGGTGTGGAGGTAGACATGCCTACCGGATACGGACATTTCCGCCTGATACCTTTCCGCCAGAAAAGCAACGGCCTGGAACACGTGGCGTTGATAAAGGGACACTTCGAGCCTGATGAACCCGTATTGGTGCGTGTACATTCGTCGTGTGCTACGGGCGACATTTTCGGTTCTTTGCGTTGCGATTGCGGAGAACAGCTTCATAAAGCCATGCAAATGATAGAAAGAGAAGGCAAAGGTGCCGTTATCTACCTTATTCAGGAAGGACGTGGCATCGGATTGATGGAAAAAATGAAAGCCTACAAGCTCCAGGAAGAAGGCATGGACACCGTAGACGCCAACATCTGCCTCGGACACCAAGCCGATGAACGCGACTATGGAGTAGGCGCACAAATCCTGCGTGAGGTAGGCATTCACAAGATGCGTCTGCTTACCAATAATCCTGTAAAACGGGTGGGACTGGAAGCCTACGGATTGGAAATCGTGGAGAATGTGCCCATCGAGGTCACACCTAACGTT
The DNA here is from genome assembly GCF_002160215.1 of Bacteroides sp. An19. Classification (NCBI taxonomy): domain Bacteria; kingdom Pseudomonadati; phylum Bacteroidota; class Bacteroidia; order Bacteroidales; family Bacteroidaceae; genus Bacteroides; species Bacteroides sp. An19. The sequence goes on from NZ_NFKD01000036.1 coordinate 4,499, forward strand.
TACAACGAACGTTACCTGCATACGAAGAAAGACCGCATGGGACATACGTTGCATTTTAAGAATTAGAATTGAAAATCAAAAATTAAAAATTGATGATTATGGAAACAAATGATTTGGCAAAAGTGTACGCGTCTAAAGCAAAGGCCGTACAAGCTACACTGATGCGCAATGTCTACACATGGATGACATTGGCGCTGGTCATTACCGGATTGGTATCTTTATACGTGGCAAAATCATACACGTTACTCTCGATGATTATTGAAAACCGGATGCTCTTCTGGGGGCTTCTGATAGCTGAAATAGGATTGGTCATCTACCTTTCCGCACGCATCCACCGGATTGCTTTCAGCACCGCTACCCTGCTTTTTATCGCCTACTCCATTCTGAACGGAGTCACACTCGCCTTTATCTTTATGATATACACCATGAGTTCCATTGCCACCACATTCTTTGTTACGGCAGGTACCTTTGGCGTAATGGCACTCTATGGCTATGTAACCAAGAAAGACTTGAGCCGTATCGGAAATATCTGCATCATGGCACTGATCGGACTTATCATTGCTTCACTGGTCAACTTGTTCCTGCATAACTCAATGATGGATTTAATCATTTCGGGTATCGGTGTGTTGATTTTCACGGGGCTTACGGCTTATGATTCACAAAAAATCAAGCAGCTATTAACAGGAGAAGACATAGCGATAAATGATACCACCCAAAAGATTGCCCTGATGGGTGCCATGACACTCTATCTCGACTTTATCAATCTTTTCTTGTATTTACTTCGGTTCTTAGGCGACAGAAAGTAATAAATGTTTTTATATGTCATAAAAAATGCTTTATTTTGCACCGATTTTGAACTAAAATTAAAAAGAAGAATATGAATCAACTTTCAGAACGTTTAAACAGTTTGTCACCCTCGGCTACGCTGGCTATGTCGCAAAAGAGCGGCGAGCTTAAGGCTCAGGGCGTAGATGTAATCAACATGAGTGTCGGCGAACCCGACTTCAACACTCCCGACCATATCAAGGAAGCCGCTAAAAAAGCGATTGACGAAAACTATTCGCGCTATTCTCCTGTAGCCGGTTATCCCGCATTGCGAAACGCCATTGTAGAAAAACTGAAAAAAGAAAACGGACTGGAATATACAGCAGCCCAAATCAGTTGTGCCAACGGTGCCAAGCAGTCGGTATGCAACACGATTATGGCTTTGGTAAACAAAGGAGATGAAGTCATTGTCCCTGCTCCTTATTGGGTAAGCTATCCCGAAATGGTGAAACTGGCAGAAGGTACTCCCGTCATTGTGCGTGCGGGTATCGAGCAAGACTTCAAGATTACTCCCGAACAACTGGAAGCAGCTATCACCCCGAATACACGTGCCCTGATTTTATGCTCACCCTCCAACCCTACAGGGTCTGTATACAGCAAAGAGGAACTTGCAGGACTGGCTGCTGTATTGGCAAAACATGAGCGAATTATCACCATTGCCGATGAAATTTACGAACATATCAATTATGTCGGCCGTCACGAAAGCATTGCCCAGTTTACCGAAATCAAAGACCGTGTGGTTATCGTCAACGGAGTTTCCAAAGCATATGCCATGACAGGTTGGCGTATCGGTTTCATTGCGGCTCCCGAATGGATTGTAAAAGGTGTCAACAAACTCCAGGGACAATATACTTCTGGTCCGTGCTCGGTATCGCAGAAAGCAGCCGAAGCCGCTTACACCGGCACACAGGCTCCAGTAGAAGAAATGCGCCAGGCATTCCAACGCCGTCGTGACTTGATTGTCAAACTGGCGAAAGAAATTCCGGGATTTGAAGTAAACGTGCCCGAAGGTGCTTTCTACCTCTTCCCGAAATGCGACTTCTTCTTTGGCAAGAAAGACGGCGACCGTGTCATCAACAACGCCGATGACCTTGCCATGTACCTGCTCGAAGTAGGCCACGTAGCCTGCGTGGGCGGAACATCCTTCGGTGCCCCTGAATGTATCCGCATGAGTTACGCCACTTCCGATGAAAACATCATCGAAGCCATGCGCCGCATCAAGGAAACACTGGCAAAACTGAAATAAAAAGTTTTCCAAGAAACTGTTTTGAATTACTACAAAAAGTTTTTCTTAGCTTAATGTGTTCGTCTTGTGCGTACTTTGGGCGATAAATTCAAAACGATTTCTAACTAAATAAAGAACCGGGAATAAAGAATAACGATTTGTTTATTCTTCATTCCCGGTTCTTTATTTTTTACTGTTCTGCTACCAAATACAGCACCCGGCTGGCATAATCATTCAGCTTGTGATAGTCCACCTTATGCGTGTAAGGGATTTCCAAGCCGTTTTCCATCAAGAACTTGCCCGAATACGCTTTCCCTTCGAACGGGAGAGGCTCGTTATCGATGCGGTTCAACTCTTTGACCCGATACATCTTCGCCGGGTCGAGACCTGCCATGCGCACACGAGGCAAATGCTGGTTATAAAACGTTTCCATTTTCCACCAATAGAATACCGCCTTGTCTTTCTCGGGCGAAGTATACATCAGAGACGCCACACCCAAGCGGTCGTAGGGAGAAACCAGACGGTAGATATCCCCGAACTGCACTACGGGACGAATCATCTTGTAATCGGCTATTGCCTTCCGGCAAATCTCCTTCTCCTCCTCGGTCATGTTCTTTGGCTGGATTTCCATGCCCAGACGCCCGCTCATCGCCACATCGATGCGGTATTTGATAGGAACGGTACGGAAGACCTGATGATTGGGAGCCGAACTGATGTGGGATGCCATGGCAATCGCCGGAAAGAAATACGAGGTGCCCCATTGCATGTAAATGCGCTGGAGGGCATCGGTATTGTCGCTCACCCAAAACTCGTCGAACCAAGGCAAGTACCCCCAGTTGGCACGTCCTCCGCCGCTGGCACAAGCCTGGATAGTAAGGTCAGGATATTTGGCACGGATACGGTTGCATACACTCTCGAAGCCACGATGATACTCGATGTACATGTGGCTCTGGTTGTCAGCGGTCAGGTAATTCGAACCGTGGTTCATAATCGCCATATTGGCGTCCCACTTGATATACTCGATTTCGGGATACTTGCTCATCAGGTCATCCACCACGCCGAACACGAAATCCTGCACTTCGGGATTGCCGAGGTCAAGCACTACCTGCGTTCCGCCACGCCCTAACACCGGGTCGCGCTGGGGAGCTTTCACTATCCATTCGGGATGCTTCTCGTAGAGTTCGCTCGTAGTATTCGACATTTCCGGTTCTATCCAGATACCGAATCCCACATGATGTTTCTTCGCGTCACGGAGCAATCCCTCAATGCCTTCGGGAAGCTTACGGGTATCTACCACCCAGTCGCCCAACGAAGAATTATCGGTATTGCGCTGGTACTTGCCTCCGAACCATCCGTCATCCATCACAAACAATTCGCCGCCCATTGATTCGATGTCCGCCATCATCTGTTCCATGCCTTGCTGGTTGATGTCGAAGTAAACACCTTCCCAGCTATTGAGCAAGATTTTGCGAGGCTTGTCTCCATGCGCCAGCTTATAAGTGCGTCCCCAGCGGTGAAAGTTCCGGCTGGCTCCGCTCAACCCTTCGTCCGAATAAGTAAGGGCAAGCACCGGAGTCTTGAACGTCTCGCCTTTCTGCAAATGATACATGGAATTATCTTCATTGATACCGGCAAAGAACTGGTGGTATTCGCTATCATCGGTGTCGATACGGAGCTTGTAATTTCCTGTATAGCAAAGTGCCGCACCAATGGTCCGCCCTACGTTTTCCTGTGGACGTCCGTCGAGCGAGAACATCACTTCGGCATGTGCCGTATGCGAATTGCGCACCCCGTCCTTGTTCTTTATCACTTTCATGCCCGGCTCCAACGGTTCCTGAGCCAAACGCCCTTCGTTCGCCCACGAACCATACAGGCTGGAGAGCCATACATTGCCCCTGCGGATGGGCAGGTAAGCCGAAGCGAACTGGTTGAGCACTACGGGTTTCTTTTCTTCGTTCGTTATTTCGGTCCAGGTCTCAATGATGTCCACATCCTGATAAGCCCGGTAACATACGTTGACATAAAATGGATACACCTTATCTTTCAAGCGGACAGAAACTTCCTTTGTCTTATCCCCATCGGTCGTAGCCACGCTTTCCACCACCAGCTGGGTTGACATGTTCCCGTCGGCATGGCATACCGAGAGCGCCGTTTCTGCCGGAGTATTCATTCCATACACCGGATAAGCGGCATGATTGCACGTACGCACCGCATCAATCTGTTTCAGGTCCGCATCGCCCAGCTTCGTACCATAATATACATATTTCAATTCTCCCCCTTGCGGTGCGTTAATCACCAGCGAAGTTTCGGGAGTAGAGAGTCGCACAAGTTGCTCTTGCGCCCATACACCGGAAGCGAAAAGCGAAGCTCCGGCAACTAATAAGACTTTAGCTTTCATGTTTTTCATGATGAGTTGTTTTAAATGATATCAATGCAAAAGTAGGCATATTCCACCAATGCGAATGATACTGTATTATCTTTTTCATTACAGATAGTGCGGATTATTACAGAAAATGCTATATATTTGCTGAAAGAAACCTTAAAACGAATTACGGATGATGAAACAACTGCATTTCACCTTGCTCTTGCTTGCCGCCCTCCTGCTGGCAGGCTGCTCTACCGTCCCCCTGACCGGACGGAAGCAAATGCTTTTGGTATCGGATAGCGAAGTGCTGTCCTCCAGTCTTACCCAATACAACGACTATATCAAGTCGGCTAAGAAATCAGCCAATGCCGCACAAACCGCCATGGTGGTACGGGTAGGGAAAAAGATAGCCTCCGCCACCGAAGCCTACCTGCGCGCGAACGGCATGGCATCGGAAATCCAGAACTTCGCGTGGGAATTCAATCTCATACAAGACCCGCAAGTGAACGCCTTCTGCATGCCGGGCGGAAAGATTGTAGTTTATGAAGGACTGATGAAGCTGGTCTCTTCCGATGACGAACTGGCGGTAGTGGTAGGACATGAAGTGGCACATGCCGTAGCAAAGCATAGCAATGAACGCCTGAGCCAACAAGTAATGGCGCAATATGGCGCAAATATCCTCAATTCGCTGGTAAGCGACAAGAGTGCTGCAGTGCAAAAGGTTGCAGGCACGGTTTACGGCATCGGCGCACAATACGGCATGATGCTTCCCTTCTCGCGCAAACACGAATCGGAAGCAGACTATATGGGGCTGGTATTCATGACCATGGCTGGATACAATCCCGATATAGCCGTCGGATTCTGGCAAAAGATGTCGGCAGGAAGCGGAGGGTCTGTACCCGAGTTTATGAGCACACACCCCAGCGATGCCACCCGTATCGCCGATATCCGGAAAGAACTGCCAGGCATCAAGGCGAAATATGGCAAATGATGAACATTTACTATTTGACAATTTACAAATTACGATTTACGATTTACGATTTATCCCCTAATCCTATTTTGTACATTGCAAATAGAAATGAAATAAATTGTAAATCGTAAATTGCTAAATTGTAAATGAAACAACTCTTTCTTTCACTCGCAACCATGCTTTGCGCTTTGTGCGCACAAGCACAAGAGAGAGCCTTCCTTCCCCTGTCGGGCATCTGGGAAAGTTCGTTAGGCACTTGCCGGCTTCCGGGCACCACCGATGAAAACAAATTAGGCAATCCGGCACAGGCTCCCTATGCTACGGCTCAGTTGACAAGGCTCTATTCGTATAGCGGACAAGTCACCTACGAACGCGACTTCACCTTGCCCGAAAGCTTTGCCGGAAAGAAGCTCCGCCTGATTATGGAACGCACCAAGCCCAGCACGCTTTGGATAGACGGAGACAGCATCGGAAGCTTCTCACACCTCTATGCCCCTCATTGTTATGAACTTCCTTCCCTGAAACTAGGCAAGCACCATATTGTCCTGCGTATAGACAATTCTGAAACATCAGTACCGAAAGAAATACAAAGTTCACATGCTTGGACCGATGCCACACAAACCAACTGGAACGGTATCTTAGGCAAATTCGGGATAGAAGCCTACGATACACCTTATATAAATAAGGTACAAGTCTACCCATCTGTATCTGAAAAATGCGCCCGCATAACATTGGAGGTATGGTCCGACTATCCCTGTTCAGCAATTGTCAGTATCCAAGGAAAAGCATGGAATACCCCTACTACACACGTGCTTCCCACCTTCGAGAAAAACATAACCTTGCAACAGGGTGCCAATTCGTTTACCTTTACACTTGGCATGGGAGAGTCTCCGCTGCTATGGAGCGAATTTCATCCTGCCTTGTATGGACTGGACATTGCACTTAACAACGGGCACTCACACGACCAGCAACACATAGATTTCGGAATGCGTGAATTCGGTACAGAAAACACGCAATTTGTTTTAAACGACAAGAAAATATTGCTTCGTGGCAAACACGATGCCTGCGTCTTCCCTCTTACCGGATATGCACCAATGGATGTGGAAACATGGCGCAACATATTCCGCATAGCCAAACGATATGGCATCAATCACTACCGGTGCCATTCGTACACTCCTCCCGAAGCAGCCTTGAAAGCAGCCGATATAGAAGGTATCTATTTCCAAGTAGAACTTCCACTTTGGGGAGCTATACAGCGTAATAATATATCGTTGAACACATTCCTGAAACGAGAAGGCAACATGATATTGGACTGGCTGGGCAATCATCCTTCGTTCATGATGCTGGGACTAGGCAATGAGCTGCACGGAGACATTGACGTAATGCGCGAGTGGCTTGACGAGTTCCGCCGGAAAGACCTACGGCACTTGTATTGTTTCGGTTCGAACAACAATCTGGGTTGGCAAGGTCCGCAAGATGGAGAAGACTTTTTCGTAACGTGCCGGGTAGGCGGAGGCGAAGGATATTCGACTCATGTACGCTCTTCCTTCGCATACGTGGATGCAGAAAAGGGAGGCATCCTGAACAACACCCGTCCCAATACAACCGCCAATTATGCACAAGCCATCGCCCGGTGTCCCCGTCCCGTAGTGGGACACGAGACCTGCCAGTTCCAGATTTATCCCGACTTCCAGCAAATTGCGAAATACAAAGGCGTGCTGTATCCATACAATCTGGAAATATTCCGTAACCGGCTAAAAGAAAATCACTTATACGACCAAGCCGAAGCTTTCCATCGTGCTACGGGACATTTCTCTGTGGCATGTTACAAAGCCGATATCGAATATGCCCTGCGCACACCCGGCTTCGGAGGTTTCCAAATGCTCGACCTGCAGGATTACCCCGGACAAGGCTCGGCACTGGTAGGCATATTAGACGCCTTCATGGAAAGCAAAGGCATTATAGACCCCAAAACCTTCTACGGATTCTGTGCACCGGTCGTACCGCTTGCCCGGCTCACCGATTTCTGCTGGCTGAACACCCAACCTTTACACATTGGTATCTCCCTTTCCAACTACGAAGAAAATGATTGGTCGACTCCCATTCATTGGCAACTGGTTTCTGATGACGGAGAATGGGAAAAACAAGGAACGATTACCTGTTCCGTTCCCCAAGGCGAACTAAAAGAAGCCGGTGACATCAATTTATCACTAAACGGACTGAAAAAGCCTCAGCGCCTCACCTTAAACCTTCGGACAGGTACTTACCACAATTATTACCATCTTTGGGTTTACCCCGATGAGCAGGAAAGTACAGAAGGAATTTACATCGATTCCCTACTTAACAAGCAGGTGAAAGCCAAGCTGGCAAAGGGAGAAACCGTACTCTTGCTTCCCCGCCACAAGGACATCGGGAAACAAAGCGTAGGAGGCATGTTCACACCCGATTATTGGAACTATGCCATGTTCAAGACCATATCGGAAAATGCAGGCAAAGAGGTTTCGCCGGGTACGATGTCGATATTGACAAATCCCGCACATCCCTTATTCCGCCACTTCCCTACCGAAGAGCATAGTGACTGGCAATGGTGGAGCATCACCCGAAATTCGCGTCCGATGATACTGAACCACACAGACAAGGCATACCGCCCCGTAGTGCAAGTCATTGATAACATCGAACGGAACCACAAACTGGGTATTGTCTTCGAGTTCCGCATCGGAAAAGGAAAGCTTCTGGTATGCACCACCGACCTCAATGCCATTAAAGACACACCCGAAGGGAACCAGTTCCGCACTGCCCTGCTCCGCTATGCAAAATCGGCACAATTCCAGCCCGACACCGTATTGACATGGGAAGAACTGATCCGACTTTTCACCGAGGACATCATCCAACGAGATATACAAGGAGTAAAGAACCAATCAGACTATAGTTCGAATGTGCTAATGTGAGAGTGTGCCAATGTGACAATGTGCCAATGTAAAAATGTGAGAATGTGCCAATGTGAAAATGTGTCAATGTGAGAATGTGAGAATGCATTGGCTCATTAGCAAATTAACACATTGTCACATTAACGAATTAACACATTGTCACATTAACGAATTAATGCATTGGCTCATTAGCAAATTAATAAATTTAAGACCATGATAGTAAAAGACAAAAACGTTATCCGCGAAATTACTCCTCTTTCGGAAAAAGACTGCTTCTACATTGCCGACCGAAGGAAAAGCGAATTCACTTATCCGATGCATTGCCACAAGGAATTCGAACTGAACTTCGTAATCAATGCCCCCGGAGTACAACGCATCGTAGGCGACTCTGCAGAAATCATCGGCGAATACGACCTGGTACTCATCACCAGTCCAGATTTGGAGCATGTATGGGAACAACATGATTGCAAAAGCAAGGACGTTCGGGAAATCACCATCCAGTTCTCACCCCAATTCATGAAAACTTTACTCAGCACCAATCAATTCGACCGCGTCATGAAAATGTTCGACAAGGCACAAAACGGACTGAGTTTCCCCATGCAAGCCATTATGAAAGTCTATGCCCTGATAGACGAACTGCCCGACACGAAAGGTTTCTATGCCGTAACTCGCTTCCTTACCCTTTTATATGAACTTTCCATGTTCACCGAAGAAGCACGCGTGCTATCCAGTTCTTCGTTCGCGAAAATCCAACAACACTCAGACAGTCGCCGAGTGCAGAAAGTACAAGACTATATCAACCAGCATTACAAAGAAGAAATCCGGCTGAACCAACTGGCAGATATGGTCGGAATGACCGAAGTATCGTTCAGCCGCTTCTTTAAACTCCGCACGGGCAAAAATCTGTCCGATTACATCATTGACATCCGTCTGGGACATGCCACACGCATGCTGGTAGACTCCACCATGAGCATCGCAGAAATCTGTTACGAATCAGGATTCAACAACCTTTCCAATTTCAACCGCATCTTCAAAAAGAAAAAACTGGCATCCCCTAAAGACTTCCGGGATAATTACAAGAAGAAACGGATTCTGATATAGAACTGTTTTGCATGTACCGTATGCCGATTGGAAAGAGTTGTTGAGAAGCTGTTTTGAATTTCTCCAAAAAGTTTTTCTTGGCTTGATGTATCCGTTTTCGTGTGTGCTTTGGGCGATTTTTTGGTCCTTTTCGCTCCTGTTCTTCGTCAGATAGCCCGCTATCTTCCTCATCACAGAAGCAAAAATGCCTCAAAAACTCATCCCAAATCATCGCACGATAAATTCAAAACAGCTTCTTAGTCCTTATATTTGCGCATATTAATAACACAAAACATCAATAATGCCAATCAGGAGTTAAAAGGGAGTTATAGGTAGTTATCGCCCGCCGGTGCGGGCTGGGAGTTAGATGCCAATACCTTTTTGCGCCGCTTCTGTAGAGACGATGTGTACATCGTCTTTACTACGTGTCATATACAAAATGCACAAATAAATACCGCGTGAAGTATAACTCCTGAACGAAGTGATAACTCCTGTAAAACATAACTACGTTTAACTCCTGATTCGCATCAATAGAAAATCAATAGAAAATAAAATCGGATAAAATAGTATCAATTTCGTATTTCCGTTCGGGCTATATTTGCAAAAAACAAATCTAATAGCTTATGTGGAAACAAATAATTTTATCCGTTTTAATTTTACCAGCGTTCCTCATCGGTTGTACATCCACACCGAAAGAGGTGTCTTCACCATTTATTCAAGTCAAGAACGGACAGTTCATCCGTAACGGACAACCTTATTATTATATAGGAGCCAACTTCTGGTACGGTGCCATCCTCGCCTCGGAAGGAACGGGAGGCAACCGCGAACGCCTGCACCGGGAACTCGACTCCCTGAAAGCCATCGGCGTGGACAACCTGCGCATCTTAGTCGGCTCGGACGGAAAGCGAGGCGTTCCCACCAAAGTGGAACCTACCCTGCAAGAAGCTCCGGGCATCTATAATGATACTATTCTGGCAGGATTAGACTACTTATTGGCAGAAATGGAAAAGCGTGACATGCTGGCGGTGCTCTATCTGAACAATTCGTGGGAATGGAGCGGAGGATACAGCCAGTACCTCGCTTGGGCAAAAGGAGACAAGGCTCCCGTGCCTGCCGTAGACGGATGGCCCGCTTTCATGGACTATGTGAAAGAGTTCGTGGTATCGGACAGCGCACAAGCCCTCTTCGCCAACCACGTGAAATACATCCTCACCCGCACCAACCGGTACACCCACCGGAAATATACAGACGACCCGACCATCATGTCGTGGCAAATCGGGAACGAACCCCGTGCTTTCGCTTCCGACTCTATCCATAAAGCAGCCTTCGCCGAGTGGATGAGCAAGACTTCTTCCCTTATCCGCTCGCTTGACCCGAACCATCTTATTTCTACAGGAAGCGAAGGCAAACACGGATGTGAAGAAGACATTGCCCTCTTCGAAAAAGTCCATGCCGATACAAACATCGACTACATGAACATCCACATCTGGCCCTACAATTGGGGCTGGGCACCGAAGGACAGCCTTCAAGAGAATTTAGAAAAAGCCTGCACGAACACGCAAGCCTATATCAACGAACATCTGAATATAGCAAAAAAGTATCAGAAGCCGCTTGTACTGGAAGAGTTCGGCTATCCGCGTGACAGTTTTCAATTTGGTAAAAACATATCAACCCATGCCCGTGACGGGTATTACAAGTGTATCTTTGATTTAATAGTTAAACACGCAACCCATCAAAGCCTGTTGGCTGGTTGCAACTTCTGGGGCTGGGGCGGTTTAGCCGTTCCCTCCTCGGAACATGTTTTCTGGCAGTCCGGAGACGATTATACAGGCGACCCCGCCCAGGAAGAGCAAGGATTGAACTCGGTTTTCGCATCCGACTCCAGTACGATAAGCCTTATCCATACGGCAAATAAAGCATTGCTGCACAAGTCAGAAACTTCTTCGAAATAAATATTACGAAGGTGTATCAAGATTGATAAAATTATATTAGTTTATCCGTCAAGTATGCGGTAATTTTGCCAATAACAAAAAACGGTACGGCATAGTTACCGGCATACAGACGGCATACTATAATGTAACCTTAACTATTAACAATTCATCCTAATTTATCATGAACAAACATGCAAAAAGAACTGCATTTGCGGCAGGAATCTGTTTATCCATGATGTGGATAAGCGGTCCCCAAGCCATGGCAGCTTCCACCGAGTTCTACGCCTCCCAGCAGGCTCACTCAGTGTCAGGTGTCATCATCGATGCAACGGGACTTCCCGTCATCGGAGCGAACGTACTCGAAAAGGGTACAACAAATGGTGTCATCACTGATTTGGACGGTAAATTCACCTTAAACGTGAAACCAGGTTCCACATTGGTCATCTCTTACATTGGTTATGTAACTCAAGAAATCAAAATCACTAACCAAAAAAACTTGAACATTACACTAGAAGAAGATTCGGAAACATTGGATGAAGTCGTAGTGGTAGGCTACGGTACAATGAAGAAGAGCGACCTTTCGGGTGCTTCGGTATCGATGGATGAAGACGCCATCAAAGGGTCAATCATCACCAATCTCGACCAGTCTCTTCAAGGACGTGCGGCAGGTGTGGCTGCAGTCAGCACTTCTGGTGCGCCGGGATCGGCTTCTTCCATCCGCGTGCGTGGTCAAGCTACCATCAACTCAAACGCTGAACCGCTGTATGTAATCGATGGTGTCATTGTACAAGGTGGCGGACAAAGCGGTTCCGACTTCGGACTGGGCGATGCACTGGGCAACGGTTCTGTATCAACCATCTCCCCACTTTCTACCATCAACCCGCAAGATATCGTATCGATGGAAATCTTGAAAGACGCTTCCGCTACCGCCATCTATGGTGCGCAGGGCGCGAACGGCGTTATCTTGATCACCACCAAACGTGGTAAAACAGGCGAGGCGAAATTTACGTATGACGGCATGGTAGCCGTACAACGCCAGACCAAACGTCTTGATATCATGAACCTACGTGAATTTGCCGACTTCTACAATGATTTCGTAGAAGTAGGCGAACTGGACTTCAGCAACATTTATGGTGACCCGTCACTCTTAGGCGTAGGAACAAACTGGCAAGACGCCATCTTCCGCACAGCTTTGCAACACCAACACCAAGTATCAGCACAAGGAGGTAGTGAAAAAGTGAAATACTACGTTTCAGGGTCGTATATGGATCAAGACGGTACGTTGATAGGCTCCAGCTTCAACCGTTACTCATTCCGTACCAACTTGGATGCCGAACTGAAACCGTGGTTGAAAATCGGCTTGAACGCCACGTATTCATCGACCAAAGACGACTTGAAGTTGGCAGACAGCGACCAAGGTATCATCAACTACTCACTGACCACCCCGCCCGATATCCCTATTTATGATATCGACGGCAATTACTCATCGGTCATCCGGGAAGGTTATACAAGTCCTAACCCTATCGCCTTGGCATTAATGGATCAAATCTTACTCTACCGTCAGAAACTGACAGGAAGTATCTTCGCAGATGTGACGCTGATGAAAAACCTGACTTGGCATGCCGAATTCGGTTATGATATCAGTTACAGTAAAGGTGAACGCTACGAACCGCGAGTAGACTTAGGCAACTGGAAACGAGATAGCAACATGAGTTCCATTCAAAAGAATAACAGTACCTTCTGGCAACTGAAAAACTACGTGACTTACACAGGACAGATAGACAAGCACGGATTTACGGCAATGGTGGGACAAGAAATGTGGGCTTCGAACTACGACAACACATCGATACAGAATACCAACTTGGCGTCGGACGCTGTACATAATCCGGCTTTAGGTGCAGGTACTCCCTCTATCAACTCCGGATTTGGAAGCTCTTCGATGGCTTCATTCTTTACCCGTCTGACCTATAATTACGATGACCGCTACTTGGGAACTTATACTTACCGTTACGATGGTTCATCTAACTTCGGACCGGAAAACCGTTGGGCTGGGTTCCATGCCGTAGCTGCCTCTTGGCGTTTCTCGAACGAGAAGTTCTTCGAACCTATCCGCAACGTCATCAATAACGGTAAACTCCGTCTTGGCTGGGGACAAACCGGTAACTCCAATATCGGCGGATACCGCTGGGGAGCATCCATCTCGCGTATGCCGACCGGACTGGGATTGGGATACCGTCAGTCGAACATCGCCAATCCAGGCGTGAAATGGGAAACACAGGAACAAGTGAACGTGGGACTTGACTTAGGGTTCTTCAACGACCGCATCGGACTGACCGTAGACTGGTATAAGAAAGTATCAAAAGATATGTTGATGTCACTTCAATTGCCCTCCTACATGGGAACATCGGGAAACGCTTCATCTGTGCTTGCAGCTCCTATGGGTAATTACGGCGACATTGAAAATACCGGATGGGAAATCACCCTGAACACACATCCGCTCATCGGAGCGTTCCAATGGGATTCCGATTTCCAGATTTCGTTCAACAAGAACAAACTACGTGCTTTGGACGGTACAGCCAACGCGCAAATCGTAGGCTACGGACAATGGAATGATATAGTGAGTGTATCCGAAGTGGGCGAATCGCTTTATAACTTCTATGGTTATGTATGCGATGGCGTGTACGAAGACCTGCGCGACCTGCAGACTTCACCGAAACCCGCCAAATATCCCGCCAACGGCGTATTCAACCGCACCAATACCGTATGGGTGGGCGATATCAAGTATAAGGATTTGAACGGTGATGGTATCATTGACGAAAACGACCGCACCAATATCGGCTCTCCGCTGCCCAAGTTCACTTTCGGATGGACCAACACCTTCCGTTACAAGAACTTCGACCTGACCATCTTTCTGAACGGTTCATACGGGAACAAGGTATATAATTACATGGCGATGAAACTGACACACATGAACTCGCCCTGGCAGAATCAGTTGAACGCAGTAAACGACCGTGCGCAAGTAGTGCCCATCGACCCCAACAAGGATTACTCGCAAGGAGTGAACGTAAACGGCGTGACTGTATGGAACTGGTACGATGATGTGACCAATGTAAAGGTTGCAAATTCAGGCACAAAGACTCCTCGCGCCTCTATCCAAGACCCGAACGACAACGACCGTATCAGCGACCGCTACATCGAGGACGGTTCCTACATCCGCCTGAAGAACATCACATTGGGATACACCTTCCCCAGCAAGCTCATCAACAAATGGGGATTGGATAACTTGCGTATCTACGCCAACATCCAAAACTTGCTGACCATTACCGGCTACGATGGCTACGACCCTGAAATCGGTGCCAGTACAGCCAGTCCCAACGTGTATGGTTTGGATAATGGACGTTACCCTTCGCCAACGGTTTATTCCTTCGGATTGAACATTTCTTTCTAACCTTATTAATATAACAAGAATTATGAAACTGAATACTTTCAAACATATAGCATTGGCAACTCTTTTCGGACTGGGACTGTCTTCCTGCGAAGATTTTCTGGATCGCCCGGCTGAAGATACCTATAACGTAGACAACTTCTACGCTAACGACGACCAGTGCATTCAGGGCGTAAATCCGCTCTACAATTCACCGTGGTTCGATTTCTCCCGCGGTTTCTTCAAAGTAGCCGAAGTGCTTTCGGGCAACTACTACTGGGGTTCATCACCCTACCTTACTTTTACAGTAAACGGTACGGATGAAGACCTAATCAATATGTCATACTCGTTGTGGTCGGTTAATGCGTATGCCAACACCATCCGCGAACGGCTCGCTACAGCCAACGCTTCGCCCGAAACTATTAACACTTGTATCGGCGAATGCTTAACATGGAAAGCAATGGCATACTTCTATCTGGTACGCATCTTCGGTGCCGTGCCTATCGTACACAGCAACTCTGCCGACATTGCCGCCGGAAATTACAACGAGAAATACAAAGTCCAGATTCCGGATGTGTACGAATACATCATTATGACATTGGAAAAAGCCATCGAATTGCTTCCGGCTACCAATTCAGAAGGACGTATTGACCAATACACCGCAAAAGGATTATTGGCAAAAGTATACCTTACAAAATCAGGGTACGGTATGAGCGGTTCACGCAACGAAGACGACTTGCGCCAAGCAGCAGCTTACGCTAAAGACGTCATCGACAACTCAGGAAGACATTTGCTAAGTAATTACTCTGACATCTTCCGTTTGGCAAACAACACCAACGAAGAATGTCTGTTATCTTGGCACTGGTCTCCTTCTACAGAAGTCTGGACCTGCCAAAACCAAATGCAGTCCGACCTTGCCATCGTTGGATTCGATGAATTCGGTGACTGCTGGGGAGGTTATAATGGACCGTCGGTAGACCTGCAAGACGCTTTCGGAGAAAATGCCCTCAGCCCAACCCGGTACAACGGAGACGCACGCCGTAAAGCTACCATGATGATGTGTGGGGACGTATATGAATACTTCTGGCAAGACAAAGGCGGATTCAACTACATCGACTTCTGCTTCGGTTATGACGGAGGTCCGAAACAATACCAAAGCGCAACAGGAGCCAACGAAGTGAAACATCTGTATGGAAACGCTAACGACCATCTATCAGCCCTTGGCGTATCGGCATCTTCACAACACAGCGGATTGAGCACTCACCTGCTCCGCTTGGCTGACATTTACCTGATTTATGCCGAAGCCATGATAGGCAATGCAGGTTCTACAACTGATGCTTCTGCCATTGATGCTTTCTATCAAGTACGCCACCGCTCGGTAAACACGTATGAACGTCCGTCATCCATCACATGGGAAGATGTATGGAAAGAACGCCGCTTGGAACTGGCTTGCGAAGGAGACCGTTGGTATGACTTTGTACGTCTCTCGTATTACGACACACAACGTGCCATCAACGAACTGACTAACCAACGCCGTGACGTGTATTACGGATTGGATGATTTGTACGAAGAGTATTACAATACAGGCTCGTTCACCGTCAATCCGGATGAACACCGCTATAATCCGGACGCAGTAAAACCGAATGTTACCGCATCGACCTTCACACTGCCGTTCCCGACCGAAGACGTGGTATTCAACCCTCATTTGATGGAAGATCCTATTCATATAGACGTTCGTAGCGAATTCAGTTATTAACCCTCTAAAACAATTGAACAATGAAAACAACGAAATATATCAAAGGTCTGGCTCTATTGGCAATTTTCTTCACAGGAATAGCTATCACTTCCTGTGAAGACGAGCCGGACAAATACGAAATAGCCGAAGGGTTGCCTACGGTACATTACGTACGTCTGCCCGACCCTGCTGTAGCTGACTCTCTGATTACCGGATCTTATTTGTCGAATACGATCTGCATTGTTGGAGATAACCTGCGCAGCGTGTATGAATTATATTTCAATGACCAAAAGGCCATCCTGAACACCAGTCTGATGACCGACCACACGATCATTGTAGACGTACCGTCAGCCATCCCTTCCGTAGTGACCAATAAAATGTATTTGGTCAACATCAATAAGGATACGGTAGCATACGACTTCAACATCCAAGTGCCCGAACCGGAAATCACTTCGATGACAAACGAATACGCCACACCGGGCACCGAAGTGACTATCAACGGAAACTATTTTATTGACGACCCGAATGTGCCGCTCAGCATCACGATGGGCAATGTACCTGTAACCGAAATCACCAGCATCAGCCAAAACGCTGTAAGCTTCGTAATTCCGCAAGGCGTTTCAACCAGCTACATCAACGCTACCTCCATCTACGGAACCGGAAAATCTACCTTCCGCTATATGGAAAGCAATGTATTATTCGACTTCGACAACGACGGAGACGATGCCTTATACAATTACAATGGATGGCATGCGCCCACCATCGGCACACTGACAGAAATTGCCCCGATAGACAACAACTATCTGATATTCCAAGGCAACCTGGACAATGGCACTTGGGACGACAGCCATTTCGCTTTCGAATACTGGCCGAACGGAGACGATGCCACTCCTTATCTGAACACATTGACCGACTTTGAAGATTTAAGCAACCTGCAGTTCAAATTTGAAGTTAATGTACCCGATGCGTGGAGTGCCTGCGCGATGCAAATCATGCTGACTACCAACAACGAAGTAAGCGGTTCGAACCAAAACAACAGCTTCTTCCAGAACGAAACTTTCCCACGCGCCCTTTGGATTCCGTGGCAATCATCCGGAAGCTACACCACCGATGGCTGGACCACAGTCACCATTCCGTTGTCTGAATTCCGTTTTGGTTCATCGGGAACAGCTATTAACGCACTTTCCGCTACAGATATCACCGGATTGACTATCTTTGTATATGGCGGAGGAGCAACCGGTACGGCATGTACACCGACTATCTGCATCGACAACATCCGTGTAGTGCCCATTCATTAACTTTTAAAAATGTAATTATCAATGAAAACAAATAGAATCTTAACCCTTTGCCTGGCAGGGTTGCTTCTTACGGGAAGCGGTATATCCTTCACATCCTGCCAAGGTGACGATGTGGATACCAACCAATTCACAGGAGGTATCAGCCTGAATGTATTCGGTCCGTGCCCGGTAGCACGTGGAGGCGAACTCCGTTTCATCGGTAGCGGCATGAATCAAGTGACCGCCATATCCATACCCGGATGTGCGGATATCACCGACATACAAGTCATCAGCGACCGTGAAATCCGTGTCACCGTTCCGCAAGAAGCAGAAGAAGGATACGTTATTCTGAAAACACCCAACGGAGATATACAAACCGAAACCAAGATAACTTATTCGGAACCTATTTCGTTGGAAAGTTTCAGCCCGACCAGTGTACTTCCAGGAGAAACAATCACCATTACCGGTGATTACCTGAATCTGATGCAGAAGGTTATTTTCGCCGAGGAAGTGGAAGTGGATTATACAGACTTCATCGAGCATACCCGCCAACGCATCACACTGACCGTACCCGAAGAAGCCCAAAGCGGACTCATCATCCTTTCGGACACGGCAGAGATTCCGAACCAAATTTATTCGGAAGAAGAACTGACCGTGGTGCTGCCTTCGGTTAACAATGTCAGCCAACTGAACAATGCCAAACCGGGAAATACGGTAGAGATACAAGGACAACACTTGAATCTGGTAAAACAAGTACGGACCAGCAATGGAAGTGAAGCAGAATTTGTAGTAACAAACGATGAAATACTCCGCTTCGAAATCCCTGCCGATGCAGCCGATGGCGATGTTGTCATGATTCCGGCATCGGGCGTGGAAGTAACAATCGCTCATTTAGCTATGGCTGTACCAACCGAAGTACAGGCTACTCCTGCTACCGGACTTCGCGCAGGAAACACAATTACATTGACCGGAAAAGACATGGGACTGATTACCCATGTTACTTTCCCCAATGTATCCGAACCTGTAGCTTTGGCTTCGCAAACCGAAGAACAAGCAACCGTCGTTATGCCCGAAATGGCACAAAGCGGCAACTTGATGCTGAACACCGGAAGCGGGAAACAAGTAGCCGTAGCCATCGAAACATTGAAACCTACAGTCAACGGATATACTCCAACAACCGTTTCGGCAGGTGAAAGCGTAACGCTGAGCGGGAGCAACCTTGACCTAATCGCCTCTATTACATTTGGCGACGGAGAAGCAGTTGCGGTTACACCCAGCGCGGCACCGGATATAGAAGTGCCTATCACCACTGCGGAAGGCGAAGTAACCGTTACCGTCACCATGGCAAACGGCGAAACCGTCACTTGCCCTGCATTGAACGTAACCAAACCGCAATGCTGCTACATCACTTCATGGCCTGAAGAAGACATCAAGTCGGGCGCACTGCTTGAAGTAAGCATCGAAAACAGTGACAAGCTAACCTCTGTACAACTGAACGGAAACACCGTACAGTACATTGTACGAGACGGAAGCCTTCTGATTTCACTGCCTGCCGACGTATCTGGCGAGGCCACACTGACCCTCGTATCTTCGAATGGAGAAATGCCTTACACCATCAGCATCGCCGACGGAGCAGCCGTAGTCATCTATGCCGGACCTGCCGTGAATGCAGGCAATTGGGAAGGTTATGTACAATTAGGCAGTGAACTCTTCGCTGACGCACATGTCGGCTCTATCATCACCGTCTACATTTCCAACATCGGAGCAGACGCACAAGGAGCTTTCCAGAACAGCAGTTGGAGTTCCATTGACCCCGCATACGATGGATTCGCACTCTCGGGCGATTCGTTTACAATGGTTGTCAACGAAAACATCCTAAGCCAGATCCAGTCGGGCGGACTGATTGTAAAAGGAAAGAATTATACCATCGAATCAGTTACCATACTTAACTAATGACGATTATGAAAAAACTACATATATTATATACTTTCGCTGCGGCTGTCTTTTTATTAGCCGCTTGCGACACCGACGTAGAACACGACATCGCCCAAGTAGATGCTCCTGTATTCGTTTCGGCAACCCCTGAAACAGGAAGCACCGTAAAAACAGGCAATGTTACCGTCACCCTGCAATACGACAAGAACATCTATTTCGCTTCCGAAGATGCCAGCCAAATCAGCATATCTGATAATGGAACGGTAGTAAGTGCCGATGTCATCGGAGTAAGCAATACACTGACCATCGTGGCAAACTGCCCCAACCGTGGAGCTACTTACACGCTTACCATTCCTGCAGGACTGGTAACAGGTCCCAACCAAATGCCAGCACCCGAAGTAAGCTTGACGTTCAGTACAACCGGACTCAATACCACACCGGTAAATTCGCTGACTGCCGAAGCACAACAGGTGTACGACTTCTTGGTAGAAAACTTTGAGACACGTACCCTTTCCGCTACAATGGCTGTAGACGGTGTATCGGGACAGACCGGAAGTTGGAACACCGCCGATGCCGAACAAGTCTACCAATGGACCGGACAATATCCGGCTATGAACTGCTTCGACTACCTGCACTTGGCTTCTTCACCTTCCAGCTGGATTGATTACTCGGACATCACACCGGTGAAAGAATGGTGGGACAACGGAGGCATCGTACTCGCCATGTGGCACTGGAACGTTCCAAAGACAGAAGGTGATACTGATACAAACAACTACACCTCAACCCTAAGCGAAACGGCATTCAACATGGACAATGCCTTTACCGAAGGAACGTGGGAATACCGTACCGTACAAGCTGACCTTGAAAAGATGGCAGGTTACCTCAAACTGTTACACAACGCAAACATTCCGGTCATCTGGCGTCCGCTGCACGAAGCTGCAGGAGGATGGTTCTGGTGGGGTAAGAACGCCGACAGTTTCAAGAAGCTCTGGATTCAGATGTTTGATTACTTCAAAGCGCAAGGCTTGAATAACCTGATTTGGGTATGGACCAGCGAAACAGGCGATGCCGACTGGTATCCGGGTGATGCGTATGTAGATATTATCGGGCGCGACCTGTACGGCAACGATGCTGCCGACTGCGCTTCGCAATACCAAACCCTCATCAACGACTTCGGCAACAAGATGATTACGCTGAGCGAATGCGGTTATTCGGAATATACCGACTCTACGGTCGGACTGCTTTCTGAGCAATGGAACGCAGGTGCACGCTGGTTATGGTTCATGCCATGGTATGACTCCGACAACAGCACCACCCCACATGCCGACCAAACTTGGTGGGAAGACGCTATGAGCCAAGACTATGTCATCAAATGCGGAGAATTTAGATAAGCCTGTAGGTTTTTGAGTTCTTGAGTTTGTAAATTTGCAAACTCAAAAACTCAATAACTTATACTTTAAGCGGCATTGAAATATGCATATTGTAGATTGCCATCACCGTAGAGAAGCATGCGTTTTGATGAACATAAGTGACTCGACCGTTTAACATAAGTAACTCGCACGTTTCACATAAGTGAGTCGGCCATGTCACTTATGTTCGTCAACGGAGTCTTTTGACGTTCTGTGGCGACATCAACAAAATGCACAAATCCATACCGCGCATAATATAAAAACTCAATAACTCAAAAACTCAAAATGAAACCCATCCATACAATACTTGCAGGCACTTGCCTGATAGCCACAATGGCAGCCTGCAACAATGCAAAAGAACAAGAAGTGTCCGCACGCACCCCCGAAGCGCTCGCGATGCTCCAGACACTGAAAACGCTTCCCGAAAAAGGCGTGTTCATGTTCGGACATCACGATGATCCCGTGTATGGCATCCGGTGGGACGGTGATGAAAACCGCAGCGACGTGAAAAGCGTGTGTGGCGACTATCCCGCCATGATGTCGTTCGACTTGGGACATATCGAACTGAACGATAGCGTCAATCTCGATAAAGTATCGTTCGAACGCATCCGACGTGAAGTGGTAGCACAATACGAAAGGGGCGGTATGTCCTCCTTCAGCTGGCACCTCGATAATCCGCAGACCGGAAAAGACACATGGGATGTATCCGATTCTACCGTTGTGCGTTCCGTTCTGCCCGGAGGAACCAACCATGAGAAATTCATCACATGGCTGGACCGTGCCGCCGATTACATGAACTCCATCCGCACAGCAGACGGCACCAAAGTGCCCGTCCTCTTCCGTCCGTTGCACGAACATACCGGAAGCTGGTTCTGGTGGGGACAGAAACTCTGCTCTACCGAAGAATATAAAGCATTGTGGAGCATGACTTACAACCGCATGAAAGAAAAAGGTGCCGACCAGTTACTTTGGGCATATTCGCCCGGCATTGAGCCGAACGACACGACCGAATACCTGGAACGCTATCCGGGAGACAGCATCGTCGACCTCATCGGCGTAGATGCCTACCAGTTCGAAAGAGCCGCCTACGAACAGGCACTCGACAAATCACTGCGGATAATGACCCAGATAGGCAAGTCGCACAATAAAGCCATTGCCGTTACCGAGACCGGATACGAGACCATTCCCGATTCTACATGGTGGACCGGAACACTGATGCCTATTATCCAGAAATATCCCATCAGTTACGTACTGGTATGGCGCAATGCCCGCGAAAAGGAAAACCACTTTTATGCACCTTATCCGGGACAAGTGTCGGAACAGGACTTCGTGAAGTTCTACAACGACCCGAAAACTCTTTTTGCCGGAGATATGAAAAGTAACTAATTTAAATTGAACACAGAGACACAAAGACACAGAGAATTAAAGCAAACTTTGTGAACTTTGTATGCTCAAAATAAAACGCTGTGCCTTCGTGCCTCTGTGTTCATTTCCATAATAACCATAAACAACCACGAATATGACCTCATTCGAAGAAAAAGTAAAAGACCTCATTGCCCGTCACGAGGCACTTATCACACGTAAGAACGAACCTGTAGCCGAAAGCAATGGCGTGTACACACGCTATAAATACCCCGTCTTGACCGCAGCGCATACCCCTATCTTCTGGCGTTACGACCTTGACGAGAAAACCAATCCTTACCTGATGGAACGCATCGGCATGAACGCCGTGCTTAACTCGGGAGCGATTAAATGGAACGGGAAATACCTGCTCGTAGCCCGCGTGGAAGGTGCTGACCGCAAATCGTTCTTCGCCGTAGCGGAAAGCCCCAACGGGGTAGACAACTTCCGCTTCTGGGATTACCCTGTAACCATGCCCGATGACGTTATCCCCGCCACCAACATCTACGACATGCGCCTCACCGCCCACGAAGACGGCTGGATATATGGTATCTTCTGTGCCGAACGCCATGACAACAATGCTCCGGCAGGCGACCTCTCTTCTGCTACAGCCACTGCAGGCATCGCCCGCACCAAAGACTTGAAGACATGGGAACGCCTGCCCGACCTGAAATCGAAGAGCCAGCAGCGTAACGTGGTGCTTCATCCCGAATTTGTAAACGGCAAATACGCCCTTTACACCCGTCCGCAAGACGGATTCATCGATGCCGGAAGCGGCGGAGGAATCGGCTGGGCACTGATTGACGACATCACGCATGCCGAAGTGAAGGAAGAGAAAATCATCGACCTCCGCTACTACCACACCATCAAGGAAGTGAAGAACGGCGAGGGACCACACCCTATCAAGACTCCGAAAGGCTGGCTGCATTTGGCTCACGGCGTACGCGGATGTGCTGCCGGGCTGCGCTACGTATTATATATGTATATGACTTCTTTGGAAGACCCGAGCGAACTTATCGCTTCGCCGGGCGGCTACTTCATGGCTCCCGAAGGTGAAGAACGCATCGGCGATGTATCAAATGTATTGTTCACCAACGGTTGGATTGCCGATGACGACGGCACGGTGTACATCTATTACGCTTCTTCTGACACGCGGATGCACGTAGCAGTATCTACCATCGACAAGTTGGTAGACTACTGCATGAACACGCCTCAAGACGGCTTGACTACTACCGCTTCGGTAGAAACGCTGAAACGGCTCATTGACAAGAACCTTGGGAAATGAATAATTAAGAATGAGGAATGAAGAGTGGGGCATCTATTTTTCATTCCTCTTTCAGCTAAACAAATAAGTAAGTATGCAAAATTAATGATATTATCAGAAACACAGATTTTCGCGGATTAGCGCAGATTATTGTAATTTATGCGAATCAGGAGTTAAACGTAGTTATGTTTCACAGGAGTTATCACTTCGTTCAGGAGTTAAAGGCCAATAGTCCTGCTTCTGAAAGCGGTGCAAGAGGTATTGGCATCTAACTCCCAGCCCGCACTGGCGGGCGATAACTCCCTATAACTCTCTTTTAACTCCTGATTGGCATAATTTACGATTTGACAATTTACTATTTGAGCTTTAAATCGTACTTCGTAAATCGAAAAATAGTAAATTAAAAGAATCCGCGCTAATCCGCGTTAATCTGCGTTTCTGAGCCGACAGATTATATAAACTAATTCTCAACATCTACTTAATAACCATGATTAAACTCAAAGAAAAAATCGGATACGGGCTGGGCGACATGGCTTCCTCGATGTTCTGGAAGCTGTTCGGAGCCTACCTGATGATTTTCTATACCGATGTATTCGGACTTCCGGCGGCTATGGTGGGCACAATGTTCCTCGTCACCCGTGTGTGGGACTCGGTGTTCGACCCTGTCATCGGCATCATCGCCGACCGTACGTCGAGCCGTTGGGGGAAGTTCCGTCCCTACCTGCTCTTTCTTGCCGTCCCGTTCGGACTTATCGGCATACTGACGTTCTATACACCTCCTTTTGGCGAAGCGGGTAAATTAGTCTACGCCTACATCACCTATTCGCTGATGATGATGGTCTATTCGGGCATCAACGTGCCCTACGCTTCGCTCTTAGGCGTCATGAGCCCCAACCCGAAAGAACGCGGCACGCTTTCTACTTTCCGCATGATGTTCGCCTACATCGGAAGTTTCATTGCCCTGCTGCTGTTCATGCCCATGGCAAACGCTTTCAGCGGACACAGTACGGACATAGCCGCCCAACAACATGGCTGGCTGATGGCTGTAATGGTCATTGCGGCAATGTGCGTCTTGCTTTTCTTCGGCTGCTTCTCGTGGACCAAAGAACGGGTAAAACCTATCAAGGAAGCGAAAAGCTCATTGAAGGATGACATACACGACCTCTTCCATAACCGCCCGTGGTGGATTCTGTTCGGAGCCGGAATCGCCTCGCTGGTGTTCAATTCCATCCGCGACGGAGCGGCGGTGTACTACTTCAAATATTACATCGTGGAATCAGACTTCCACGTCATCACGCTTTTCGGGATGTCGTTCGTGCTGAGCGGACTCTTCCTCTCCGTAGGCCAGGCTGCCAATATCATCGGCGTAGTCTTGGCGGCTCCGGTCAGCAACAAGATAGGCAAGAAAAACACCTTTGCCATCGCCATGCTCCTTGCCACCGCACTCAGCATCATCTTCTATTGGTTCGACCGCAGCGACCTGGTATGGATATTCATCTTCCAATGCCTCATCAGCATCTGTGCCGGAAGCATCTTTCCGCTCCTGTGGTCGATGTATGCCGACTGTGCCGACTATTCGGAACTGCGCAGCGGAAACCGCGCTACAGGACTTATCTTCAGTGCCTCGTCGATGAGCCAGAAGTTCGGCTGGGCAATCGGCACGGCAGTAACGGGCTGGCTGCTCTCCTACTTCGGATTCCAAGCCAATGCCGAACAGAGTGCCGAGACCATCCACGGCATCAAACTGTTCCTCAGCTGGTTGCCCGGGGCTGCAGCATTCGTCTCAATGCTCTTCGTCATCGGTTATCCGCTGGGCGAGCAGAAGATGAAGGAAATCATCGGCAAGCTGAACGAGAAACGAAAATCCTAACTTTTATGCTCACCACAGATTACACAGATTTTTTTAATTGGATAGGAAGCTGATAAAATCTAAATTGAAAATCTGTGTAATCTGTGGTGAAAAAAACAACACACTATGAATCAACTTATCAACCAGCTTCGGAATGAAATGCGCTCCGAGCTTGAAAACAACATCCTTCCGTTTTGGATGAACAAAATGGAAGATAACGAAGAAGGCGGCTTCTACGGACAAATCACCGGCGAAGACGAATTGAAACCTGAAGCATCGAAAGGCGCGATACTGAACGCACGCATCCTGTGGACGTTCTCGTCTGCCTACCGCCTGCTGAAGAAACCCGAATACTTAGAAACAGCTACCCGTGCCAAACGCTATCTGATAGACCGGTTCTACGACCCGCAGTACGGCGGCATTTACTGGGAACTGGACTATAAAGGCAATCCGCTCGATACGAAAAAACAAATCTATGCCATCGGGTTTGCCATTTACGGACTGAGTGAATACGCCCGTGCTACAGGTGATGAAGAAGCCTTGGCGTATGCCCAACAATTATTTGATGTCATCGAACAACACAGCTTCGATTCCGAACAAAACGGATATGTGGAAGCATTGACCCGCGACTGGCAACCCATCGAAGACATGCGCCTGAGCGACAAGGACGAAAACGAAAAGAAAACGATGAACACGCACCTGCACATCCTGGAACCTTACACCAACCTCTACCGCGTATGGAAGGACGAACAGCTGGAACGACAACTACGGAACCTGATTGAAGTATTCATCACCCGCATCCTCGACCCACAGACCGGACACCTCAACCTGTTCTTCGAAGAAGACTGGACCAACAAATACCGCATCTATTCGTACGGTCACGACATCGAAGCCTCATGGCTTATCCACGAAGCGGCATTGGTACTGGGCGACCCGGAAGTGCTGAAACGGATAGAGCCCATCATCATCCGGATAGCTCAAGCCGCCGATGAAGGACTAAATCCCGATGGAAGCATGATATACGAAAACTTCCTCGACAAACAAAAGATAGACCGTGAACTGCACTGGTGGGTACAGGCGGAAAACGTAGTAGGACACATCAATCTCTACCAGCACTTCGGCGACACGGAAGCTCTCGACACCGCCGCCCGTTGCTGGGAGTTCATCAAGACGAAACTGATAGACCACAAACAAGGCGAATGGCACTGGAGCCTCCTGCCCGACGGCACCGTAAACCGCCGCGATGACAAGGCTGGATTCTGGAAATGTCCTTACCACAACGGCCGCATGTGCATGGAGGTCATCGAACGCTTCTGACTTTTTCACCACAGATTACACAGATTTTCAATTTAGATTTTAAAGTCTATACAAACAGTCAGTTCAGAAACGCAGATTAACACAGATTTTCGCAGATTATTTTAATTTACTATTTTTCGATTTACGAAGTACGATTTAAAGTTCAAATAGTAGATAGTAAATTGTCAAATCGTAAATTACAATAATCTGCGTTTCTAATAATTCAACAAAAACCATGAAACGATTAAGTTTAATTCTTTTGGCGATGCTGTTAGGCAGCATTGCTTGGGGCACAACCCTGAAATATACCGAAGTGCACGACATTCCCTACAAGGAATCGGAAGAAGCCTACGTGAAAGAACGCTGCAAGTTAGACATCTATTATCCCGAAGACACGACGGGATGCCCTGTTGTCGTATGGTTTCACGGAGGCGGACTGACACAAGGCAACAAGTCTTTCCCGTGGAAACTGAAAGAAAAGGGCATGGTGCTTGTCGCCGTCAACTACCGTTTGCTTCCCAAAGTGGAAATCAACGAATGCCTTGATGATGCAGCGGCAGCCGTGGCATGGGTATTCCGCGAAATCGGGAAATACGGAGGAGACAAACGGAAGATTTTCGTATCGGGACACTCGGCAGGAGGCTATCTGACCGCCATGATAGGCTTGGATAAGAAATGGCTCGCCAATTATCAGACCGATGCCAATGAGATAGTAGGACTCATCCCGTTCAGCGGACAGATGATCAGCCATTTCGCTTATCGGGACATGAAAGGCATCGGAAACCTGCAACCGACCATTGATGAGTATGCCCCACTCTTTCATGTCCGGAAAGACGCTCCTCCCTTGGTATTGATTACAGGCGACCGCAACATCGAGCTTTTCGGACGATACGAAGAAAACGCCTACATGTGGCGGATGATGAAACTGACCGGACATGCCGAAACCTACCTCTACGAGATAGACGGACACGGGCACGGCTCCATGGCAGAACCGGCTTACCACATCTTAGAGCAACACATCCGGAAAATTTTAGGGAAACCGGTGGATAACAACTGACCAAGAATACCCCTACCACAAATCCCTATAAATAGGTATTGCCGGATTATTTCAAGCCTTGTATTTTTGCAGAAAGAAAAAACAGAAAACATCATGCAAGTGCTGAAAGAAGACATACGCGACCGTATATTGGCTATTGCCAGGCAGCAATTCGCACAGAAAGGATATTCCAAAACTTCCATGCGTGAAATAGCCGGACTGGCAGGAGTTGGGGTCGGAAACATCTACAACTATTTTGCGAACAAAGACGAGCTGTTCCGTGAAGTGGTCCGTCCGGTCTTGTATGCCTTGGAAGCCATGTTGCAGGAGCATCACGGCATACGGGGTGAGGATATTATGATGATGCGGTCGGAAAAGTATCTGAAGTCCTGCATCGATGAATATGTTTCGCTTATTAACACGCACCGCGGGCTGATGGAAATTCTGTTGTTCCGCGCACAAGGCTCTTCATTGGAACATTTCCGCGAGAACTACACCGACCGTTCTACGGAACTGGTCAAGGCATGGTTCACGTCCATGCAGCAGAAGCATCCCGAAATCAATACGGCAGTGTCCGATTTCATCATCCACCTGCATACGGTATGGATGTTCACCCTGTTCGAAGAACTGCTGATGCATTCGGTTCCCCAACAGGAAATGGAAACCATCTTGCACGACTATATTCTTTTTGAAATTCAAGGCTGGAGGGCAATCATCCAAATATGAGATACAGACAACGTACATACGAACATTCAACCGTATTGGAACGGTTGGCAAGGAGGAAATCTTCACGGAGGTTTCCTCCTTTTTTTATGAACATTTCTGAATATCGTTCGCTTTTGCGCACTTTTCTCACATTCGGCAAAGCAAGTAAACTCGCTTTGCTCTCACTCAATCGAAACGTTTACTATTAAATTACAATATAATGAAACAGAAACACGAATTTAAGAGCATTGTGGCGGAGACGTTGCTCATTCCGCTATACATGAGAGCGAAAGAAAGCCGCCGTGTCAATCCTATTCTGGATGACAAGGCAGCGGAACGGTTGGCAGACAGCTTGGAATACGATTATTCCCAATTCGATGGGGCAAAGCTGAGCGAAGTGGGCTGCGTGGTGCGCGGCTGGTATTTCGACCGTGCCGTAAAACGGTTTATCGATACGCATCCCCGTCCGGTAGTCGTAAATGTAGGGTGCGGATTGGATACCCGTTTCCAGCGTATCGGCAACCCCAAAGCTGTTTTTTATGACTTGGACTTGCCGGAAGTCATGGCACTACGTCGGGAATTGATACCCGAACAGACAGGTAATGTTTATATCGCAGCTTCCTTACTGGAAACCGACTGGATGGACGAGCTACGTCGGAAACATCCCGATGCGGAATTTATTTTCATTGTGGAAGGTGTGCTGATGTATTTTTACGAGAAGCAGGTAAAAAGCTTCCTGCATCACGTGACAAGCCGTTTCGGAGGTGGAGAGTTGTGGTTTGACGTATGTGGCACCATGATGAGCCGGCATGGTGTAAAGCCCGATTCACTCCGCCATCACGAGGCGCAAATCCGTTCGGGATTGAGCGACGGACATCTGGTGGAACAATGGGAACCGGCTTTGCAACTCATCGAACAAGCTAACTACATGAAGTTTTTCCGCTCACGCTGGGGATTCTTCTTCGGACAAGTATTAGGGCGCATTCCTTGGCTATGTTATAAATTCAGTTCATTACTCGGATATAAAATCCTATCAAAATAATATACAATGAATCAAACTAAAAAGAAAGAAGGTCTGTCCCGGCTGTTCGAGATAGCGGGACAGAAGAAAGGGCTGCTCGTCATGGCAGGCGTGTTGTCTGCTGGCAGCGCGGTGTGTATGCTCGTGCCCTATTGGGCGGTTTATGAAGTTTTGAAAGAATTGCTGACACATGGAGGAAATCCCGCCGCTTCGGACGGAGCCGTCATGATACGTTGGGGATGGATAGCGTTTGGGGGACTTGTCGGCGGACTGGTATTGCTGTATGCCGCCTTGATGTCTTCCCACATTGCGGCTTTCCGCATACTCTATGGATTGCGTGTCCGCCTGTCCGAACACATCGGCAGGCTTCCGTTAGGGTATCTGAACAACACGTCCACCGGGGCCATCAAGAAAACGATGGACCAAAACATCGAAAAGATAGAGGGGTTCATCGCCCATACCATTCCGGACTTAGTGAACGTGGTAGCCACGGTAGCGGTGATGCTTGCCATCTTCTTTTCGCTGGATGCGTGGCTGACGGCCGTATGCCTGGCGGTCGTAGTGGTCAGTCTGTTTCTTCAATTCTCTAATTTCATGGGCAAAAGGGCAAGGGAGTTTATGGGCATCTACTACGATGCGCAGGAAAAGATGAGCGCGTCTGCCGTGCAGTATGTGCGGGGGATGCCCGTGGTCAAGATATTCGGGCAAAGTGTCCGTTCGTTCCGTCAGTTCAATGCCGAAATCCAGGCATATAAAACCTTTGCCTTGAAGTGTTGCGACACCTACCAGAACGGGATGATCGCCTTTACGGTTCTGCTCAATTCGATGGTGATGTTCATTCTTCCCATGGGCATCCTGCTGATGCAGGCCAGTCCGCAATCCTTGTCGCTGGCGGTGGTATGGCTGTTTTTCATCATCATGGGACCGGGCATGGCTTCTCCCGTCTATAAACTGACATTCCTGGGAGGCAACACGCGCGACATCGATGAGGGTGTAAAACGCATCGACCGCATCTTGGAAAAAAAGCCTGTACCGGAAGCGGAGCACCCGCAGGTGCCTACATCCTACGATGTGGAGTTCCGCCATGTATCATTCTCCTACGAAAACACGGAACAGGGCACGCGGACGGAAGCCTTGCGCGATGTCAGCTTCACGGCACCGCAAGGAGAGATAACGGCACTTGTGGGCCCATCGGGAAGCGGCAAGTCTACGATAGCCAATCTGATTCCCCGCTTTTGGGATGTGGAACAGGGAGAGATACGCATAGGCGGCGTGGACATCCGCCAGATAGCCACGGAGAAGCTGATGGACATGGTGTCTTTCGTATTCCAGGACACGTTCCTGTTTTATGACACGCTCTATGAGAACATTGCCGTCGGCTCTCCCACAGCCACGCAGGAAAAAGTGATAGCCGCAGCCAAGGCCGCCAAATGTCATGACTTCATCGAACGGTTACCGCAGGGATACGACACACGGATAGGCGATAAAGGTGTGTTTCTTTCAGGAGGCGAAGCCCAACGGATATGTGTGGCGCGTGCTATCCTAAAGAATGCCCCGATACTGGTGCTGGACGAAGCCACGGCATTTGCCGACCCGGAAAACGAGTATAAGATGCAGATGGCTTTGCAATCTTTGATAAAAGACAAGACAGTCATCGTAATAGCGCACCGCCTCTCTTCCGTTGTTTCCGCAGGACGGATTATCGTCATGAAGGAGGGACGGATGGCGCAGTGCGGAAAACACGAAGTCTTGTCCGTCACAGAAGGTATATATAAGAATATGTGGGATGCCTATACGAGTGCTTACCACTGGACGTTGAACAAAAATTGAAAAGGAGAACAAGATATGAACGCAATCAAAAACATTACCATCGGACATACCGAACGGCTTTACAAGCCAGTCGGATACACCATGCTTGCCAACTTGGTCAATATCGTGCCGTTCTGCCTCTCTATTGAAGCGGTACGCATCATCTTCAGTGCTTTTGACGGGAGCGGACAGCCGCTTGACACCACCCGCCTGTGGTATATATTCGCTATTATGGTTGTTTATATGCTGGTCATGGCTTTGGCGGAACGGGCATCCTATCGCGCCAATTTCCGGGGAGCCTACGAAATGAGCGCATCGGGACGCCTGTCGTTGGCGGAACATCTGCGGAAACTTTCGCTGGGCTTCCTGTCCAGACGTGACCCCGGCGATTTGTCTTCCATGCTTATTACGGACTTCATGATGGCGGAAACCGGCATCTCGCACCACCTGCCCCAGCTGATGGGGGCCGTGGTCATGCCCGTACTGGCTTTTGCCTCGCTGGTCTGGATAGACTGGAGGATGGCGGTCAGCATGTTTGCCGCGCTTCCGCTTGCCATGCTTGTATTGTGGGCAAGCACAGGTGTACAAAGGAAACTGAGCGGCAAGCAGATTCAAGCCAAAATAGGTGCCGGAAACCGGTTGGAAGAATACCTGCAAGGCATCCGGGTGATGAAAGCCTACAACCTGCTGGGCGACCGTTTCGTCCGGTTGCGTGATGCCTTTGCCCAGCTACGCCGCGCTTGCATCCGGCAGGAAGCCTTGTTAGGTCCGTTCGTTTTGCTAAGTATCACAGTGGTTCGTGCCGGACTGACGATGATGGTTCTGTGTGGAACTTATCTTCTGCTAGGGGGCAAGCTTTCCATACTCGTATTCGTACTGTTCCTCGTAGTCGGTTCCCGTGTGTTCGATCCGCTGACTTCCGCCCTTACCAATTTCACCGAGTTCCGTTATTTCTCCATTGCCGGAGGACGCATCCTTAGCCTGATGAACGAACCGGAAATGAAAGGGGAACGGCAATCTCCGGTGGCTGGCGACATCCGGTTCGAGCACGTATCGTTCGCTTATCAGGACAAGGAAGTGTTGCATGATATAACCGTTACCCTTCCTAAAAATTCATTGACGGCTCTTGTCGGTCCTTCGGGAAGCGGGAAAAGTACGGTAATGAAGCTTTGTGCCCGTTTCTACGACCCACAGAAAGGGCGTATCTTCTTCAACGATGTTCCGATGGATGAAACAGATCCCGAAAGCCTGATGAGCCACATATCCATGGTATTTCAGGATGTTTATCTGTTTCAGGACACGATACGCAACAACATCCGTTTCGGCAAAACCGATGCGACGGAGGAGGAAATCATCGCCGCAGCCAAGAAAGCCTGTTGCCACGACTTCATCATGCGCTTGCCTCAAGGCTATGACACGATGGTAGGCGAAGGAGGCTGCACCCTGTCGGGCGGTGAGAAGCAGCGCATATCCATAGCCCGTGCCATTCTGAAAGACGCGCCAATCATTCTGCTGGATGAAGCGACCGCCTCCCTCGACCCCGAAAACGAAGTGGAAGTGCAGAAAGCCATCGACACGCTCATCAAAGGACGTACCGTGATAGCCATTGCCCACCGACTTAAAACCATTCAGAACGCCGACCGGATCATTGTTCTGGACAACGGGCAGATACAGGAAGAAGGTACGCACAATGAACTTATCCGAAAGAAAGGGCTGTATGCACACTTATGGAACATTCAGGAAAATATATCGGGCTGGAAACTCGCCGGTCGGGCAGATAACCCTTAATTATATGCGCAAATCCATAACCATGCATTGAATAAAAGGCTGTTGTTATTATCTTCTTCTCTCAACGCAGATAGCTTCGTTTAGTGTAAGATTATTAATCTTACAGAGGATGAACTTATATGATTTGCAATGCCGGAGAACGTATTCAGTCTAATACGTTCTCCGGCATTGCCACTGTGCTCAATATGCTCGTTATCACGTAGTCCGTATCCGGCACGGTCAGCAGCAACGTGTAGCGCGCCGGAGGAAGGCTTTTGGCCTGGGCGTCGGCGATGAGCGCTTCCCAATCCACGCCTAAATATGTTTCAATGATTGTCAGGCTTGCCGAGGAGGTGGCGTCCGCCCCTTGCATTTCGATTCGGAAGTCGTGTCCGGAAACGCTTTCCGCAAAACTCCCATCGGCACTGGAAGGATAAGACAAGCGCAGGTAAGGGGCTGTACCTTCTTCTGTCTGCTTCACAAGAAATTCATACGTGCCCGTTGCCGCAGGCGTGCTATCCGGCTGGTCCTCCGAGTAGAAATAGCAGTCGCGGGCTTCGTTGTTTACCAGATAGAGCGTCATGTCTTGTTGCAGTGCAGGGTGGTTGCTCGCGATGATTTCGTATGCGATATAGCAATCCGTCACCTTCACTTCCACCGTCTCTTTGTCGCCCGTCACGTTGTCGGTCAGGGTGAGTGCGGTGGTTCCTTTCCGCTTCCCCACGAGATGTACGGCTCCTTTCACTTCATCGGCACCAAGAATTTCCTCATAGGTGGCTTGCAGTACGTTTTCATCTGCTATTGTCAGGCTGACATCGCCGCTGCCGTTCGTGATGTAGATTTGGGTATCGCCCCGTGCCAGTCTTGTTTCATAATAGGTCTTTCCCAGGTCGAACGGGGTAACGGATCCGCTTCCGTTGTTGTCATCATCGCTGCATCCCGCCAGACTGCATACGGACAGGAGCAACGCTCCCAATAAGCATCTTGTTTTCATATCCTTGTCAATTAGAAATGGTTTTAGTTGCGAAGATAGTGAAAAGCAGTGAAAATGCAATGGATTGTATAAATTTACCGTCCTTTTGTCACGCCGGATTGCAAACCCGCATGGCATGCGTTGTTTTTCACGCGAAAAGATTTTCCCTTCCAGCCTGCACATTCTCTGCAAAAAAAAATGTACTTTTGCAACACGAATCAAAAACAAGACAAACAGACAAACAAATGGAGAGCATCATCAGCAAATCTGAAAGAGAGCAAATCATCGCTCTGATGAAAAGAGAAGTGGTTCCTGCCATCGGCTGTACCGAGCCTATTGCAGTAGCACTCTGCACAGCAAAAGCTACTGAGGCTTTGGGCTGTACACCCGAACATATCAACGTCTATCTGAGTGCAAACATCCTGAAAAACGCGATGGGCGTAGGCATACCGGGTACGGGAATGATAGGTCTTCCCATCGCCATTGCATTGGGCGCACTCATCGGCAAGTCGGAATACGGACTGGAAGTCTTAAAAGACTGCACACCCGAAGCTGTAGAAAAAGGAAAGGAAATGATAGCACGTCCCCAGTGCATCAACATCGCTTTAAAAGACGACATCGAGGAAAAACTATACATTGAAGTGACCTGTACAAACGGGAACAATGTAGCGACCGCCATCATCAGCGGCGGACATACCAACTTTGTCTACTTATGCCGTAATGGAGAAGTGCAGCTCGACAAACGTACCGGCACCACCTCGGCCGAAGACGAAGAAACGGTCGACCTCACTTTACGCAAGGTGTTTGATTTCGCCACCACTGCCCCCATCGATGAAATCCGCTTCATCCTCGAAGCCAAAAATCTGAACAAGGCTGCCGCCGAACAATCACTCAAAGGCTGTTATGGACACGGATTGGGACGTATGTTGTGCACTAACAAGAATGAAGAAAAGATTATGGGGAACAATACCTTCACCCACATCCTCTCGTACACCTCTGCCGCATGCGACGCCCGTATGGCAGGTGCAATGATACCTGTAATGAGTAATTCAGGAAGCGGAAACCAAGGCATATCTGCCACCCTTCCCGTAGTCATCTTTGCCGAAGACACCCACGCCACCGAAGAACAGCTCATTCGTGCCCTGACGCTAAGCCACCTCACCGCTATTTACATCAAACAGAGCCTGGGCAAGCTTTCGGCGCTCTGCGGATGTGTAGTGGCAGCTACCGGAAGCAGCTGCGGCATCACCTACCTGATGGGAGGCAGCTACGCACAGGTGATGTACGCCGTGCAGAATATGATTGCCACCCTCACCGGAATGATATGCGACGGGGCAAAGCCCAGCTGTGCCCTGAAAGTAACCAGCGGCGTATCTACTGCCGTGATGTCTGCCATTATGGCTATGGACCAGAAGTGCGTCACTGCCGTAGAGGGCATCATCGAAGAGAACGTGAACCGGAGCATCCGCAACCTTACCCTCATCGGTTCGAAAGGCATGAACGAGACCGACAAGATGGTGCTCGACATCATGACCCACAAACATTGTAATTAATCAGGTACTAGGAACTAGTTGACTAGGTACTAGGTTTTCAGATACCAAACATGCTCAAAGGTATTTAAAACCTAGTCAACTAGTACCTGGTCAACTAGTCAACTAAAAAATGACACATCCGGCAGACTACATACAGCGGCTTATCAGCGAAGGCGAACACGTGCATCAGGACTTCAAGTTCGAAATCTCCGATGCCCGGAAGATAGCCAAAAGTATCTCCGCCTTTGCCAATACCGAAGGAGGACGCCTGCTGGTAGGAGTAAAAGACAACGGAAAGATAGCCGGCGTGCGCTCCGAAGAAGAAATCTACATGATAGAAGCCGCCGCCCAACGTTATTGCACGCCGCCCGTCGACCTGCATACCTATATATATAAGGTAGAAGGAAAAGATGTGCTGGAAGTGGTAATCGATGAAAGCCCGCGAAAACCCGTCTACGCCCTTGATGCCGAAGAACGGCGGTGGGCATACGTCCGCATCAAGGACGAAAACATTCTGGCAAGCCCTATCCACCTGAACATCTGGCAGCACAACCGGCACGAGGAAAAGGTCATCATCGCCTACACCCAACGCGAACAACAAGTACTGAACCTGCTGGCACAACATCCTTGCCTCACCCTCAACCAATGCCAACGCCTCACCCGGATGAACCGCAAGCTAATCACCAACCTCCTTGCCGACTTTATCCGCTTCGGACTGGTAGAGCAGGTATTCCATGAACACACGTTCTATTTCCGGCTGAAAGAGTAATGCCGTTATACTTCTCGCGGCATTAATTGGTGCATTTTATCGCTTGTCACCTTAAATCCACATGACTGCCTTGCTTGTAAGATTATTAATCTTCACGCTGTAAGATTAATAATCTTCACGCTGTAAGATTAATAATCTTACAAACAATGCTGCTTATGGCGAAGAAACCAAAGCTTGCTTGTCATGGCGGATATTCACTACTATTAATTATTTAGTACCACGTCACCTGGCTACCCGTATTGCTTCGCTGGTCCCACTTCAAGGCATCGGTCAACATACTGGAGTTGGCACGGATAGAGAAGTTATACGATGTGAACGGACCGAACACCAGGCCACAACTCATATTGAAGCAGTGCAGGTCACGGGTGATATTTACCGTAGTCATAGACATTTCTTTCGAGGTAAAGTCGTAACCACTCGAATACGTGATATTCCAACGGCTTCCTATCTTCACATTTCCCGAAATGTTCAATGAATGGGTCAAGGCATACGGATAACGCATTTTCTTGATATTGATTTTACCACTGGTATTCTCGCGGATGCTATAACTGTAACTCAGGCTCAGGCTCCACGGCATATTGAATGCCAGATAACCGTCAGGGTCAAGTTTGGCATCTTCCGTCTTCCGGTTGGCTGTATTGTTTGTCTGGTCTGTACTTTCGCTATCCTCTTCGTCGCTATCCTCCTCTTCATCTTTTTTGTCCTTG
The DNA here is from genome assembly GCF_002160215.1 of Bacteroides sp. An19. NCBI lineage: Bacteria > Pseudomonadati > Bacteroidota > Bacteroidia > Bacteroidales > Bacteroidaceae > Bacteroides > Bacteroides sp. An19. The sequence continues at coordinate 41,731 of NZ_NFKD01000036.1, forward strand.
TCTTTCTTGTCCTCGTCATCTCCTTTACCGAACAGTTTCTTGAATGTGTCATTGTTCAGAGTATATGAGAACGAGCCACTGTATCCCTGAAAACGTCCGAAACGTCCGTACGACCATTCCGTGCGGTCGCTGGTCACTACATTTCCGTTTTCGTCAAATTTATAAGCATACGTGGCAAAGGTAGCATTCATATTAAAGGTATAACTCTTGGTCAGCTTCAGACGGGCACTCATCGTCAGGTTGCTCCAGCGCTTTTGGGCTATATCATACGACAGATTTGCCGTCAGGTCATCAATCAGACTGATTTTCTTGTACCCCGTCGTATCCTTATCCGATGCCATCTTCATTTCCAGATTGTTTTTCAATGAGAATGCAACGGTTTGTGAAACCCCTTGTCCCGGTACACCATACGGCATACCTTCGAAAGGAGAATATTCTGTAGTCCGCACTTCGCCGTTTTCGTCTGTATAGGTATAAGTTTCATAATAACCGAATTTTGATCTTCCAAAATCAGGCGTATACGTATAGCTCACAGTTGGCGTCACCACGTGACGGATGGTAATGTCCTTGCTCTTCCAAAACAACGGTTTGTACATACCATACAGTTTGGTGTTCATCGACAATGACATATTATAATCATACACACGATTAAAACCGTTGATGGTGTCACGCACCTCTTCACGCCGCTGTTCATCATAGCTGCGCATGATTTTCTTGGTATACCAACGCTCTGTATAGTCGAACGAAGGAGTAATGTTTATATAATTAAATAAGGTAAAGTTCGCCTCAATCGGGATATTGTGGCGCATACCGGTCTCCCATTGCGAGAACGGAGTTTTAAACAGCAGGTTATCCTTGGTGTCCACACTATTGGTCAAGGCACCCGTATATTGGAACGAAATTTTTTCGTACCAACGCTCGTTGCCCGCCGCCTTCTTGCGCTTGAAGGGGTAAATACGGCTCAACGAAATGTTTACATCAGGCAGTGTCATATTCAGCGAAGAGTCGCGAGTGTTCTGCGTAATGTTGAACGTACTCGAAATATTCAATCCGATTTCAGGGAAATTGCGTGAGTAACTGATACTGGACGCTTTCGTATTATTGCTATACGAAGAAGGGTCGTACAACGTACTCAAGCTAGAACGGTCGTAACTGCTGGTCGCAAAGTTCACACTTGCCGAGAACGAACTGTTCGGGTTTGCCTTAGAGTCCTGCCGGTGGCTCCACTGAATACGGAAGTCTTTCGACACGGCATAGTCGGGCATATTCTTCTCGCCTGTCTTTGTCACCAGATAACTGGCATTAAAGTAACCGCTGTACTTATACCGTTTGTTATAATTCGATGCCACCGAAAGCCCCCACGAACCTTTGGTATAAATTTCACCCAACAGTTTCAGGTCCATCTTGTCGCTGATGGCAAAATAATATCCTCCGTCACGCAGGTAGAAACCACGGTTCATTTCGTCACCATACGTCGGCATGATGAATCCCGAAGAATAGCTGCTGCTGAAAGGAAAGAAACCGAACGGGATGGCAAGCGGCAACGGTACATCTTCTACCACCAACTGTGCCGGACCGAATACCACGTCTTTCTTAGGGCGCACTTTCGCCATCGACAGTTTCAGGTAGAAATGCGGATGCTCATGATTGTCGCACGTCGTATACTTGCCTTCCGTCATATAGATTTCATCATCCGCCCCTTTTTTGGCATTCACGCTGGTCACATAGCCTTCGCCTTGTTGGGTGATGATATCGTTGATAAAACCTTTCTTGGTCTTGAAATTATAACGCATCGTTTTCGATTCGTAAGGTGTCTCGCCATCCTTGAATATCGGAGTGCCCGAACTTACACCAGCCGTATCCACCACTCCTTCGGCAAATACCGTACTGCTATCCATATTCATCGAAATCTTTGCCGAAGTCAGTTCGATGTTCTGATAATTCACCTTACCGTTACCATACAAATGGGCATACCCTCCCTTTGTAAAGACTATAGAATCACTTGCTTCGTAAATTACCGGAGCGTCCAGCGGTTCTTTTTTCGAACTGTCGGCTGCCAGCGAATCGGCCATAAGGCTGTCTCTCATCAACGAATCAAGCTGTAACGAATCCGCTTGCAAAGAATCTGTACGAAGCTCTGTATTGTTTTTTCGTGCGCGCTTTCCCTTGGCACGCTGAGCCTCAGCGTACAATGAGAAAAAGCAGCTCACGAAAAACAGAAACAAAAACGAGTATGTGGTTTTCTTAAATGACGTCATTCACTCTTTTTTTACACAATGCGCTGCAAAAGTAAGCATTATCCTGTAAATAAACACAGAAGCCTTTGTTTTTAATGTATTTTTAAGACTATAAAAAAAGCTCGCACCAATGGTCGAAACGCACGGCACCTTCTTCTCCGTGCTTAGCAACACTCTTGCGTGCCTTATCAAGGCTCTTTTCCTTGTCTAGTTTGGTCTTCGAAAAAAACTTGTCTGCAAAACAGATTATCTGTTCTTCCATACTCACCGGCAACATGTCACGATGTGGCAAAGGTAAACCACGGTCGAGGATATTCTGCAGAGAAAGACCGGCACCGGTATGCCGTTCGCATACCAGAGCATGACGCGGAAAACCTTCCTTACGCACCAAATCTGCTCCCAAATATCCGTGGCAGATATACGGATAAGTACCAAAACACTGAATGTCAGGAGCATCGGTCTGGAATATGCCAATATCGTGCAGCACCGCCGCCTCACCAATAAAAGCCAAGTCTAGATTCAGTTCAGGATGTTTCTGTGCCAAAGCCAGCGCCTTGTCGGCAACCGAACGGCTATGTACCAGCAGGATATGCTTCAATTCATTATCTTCCGGATAAAATTTATCAATCAATGCGAATGGATTCATATACTTATTTTATTATATTTGTAACACGCGAAATTACAAAAAAATATTCATCCGTTATGATAATACTTCGTTAAATTAACATCTAATCCGTTGACAACAAACAAGGGCAGAGTCAACCAGCGAGTGCAACATTACGAAATATTTTTGAAAAAGACCTCAGCCGGAGTCGAGAAATTGAGTTTTTCTCTCGGTCTGGCATTAATTTTCTTCCTGATCTTGGT